>JAXJWR010000226.1:0-1181 GCA_036307905.1 Acutalibacteraceae bacterium | reverse complement strand
TCGTTGGTTAAAACGGTGGTAACGTAGCTCATAGCGTTGTGCGACTCAAGCTCGTGGTTTCCGTAAATGTTGTATGCGGGGAGGCCGTACTCATTGTTAAGCCAGGTGTTGATAAGCTCGGGAGAGCCCTTGAAGTTGTTACAGAAATCACCTGCAGAGAGGACGAAGGATGAATTTGTAGCGTTTGCACGGTCGAAGATGGCTTCGAGGTCGGCAACCGAGGACATATACTGTCCCTCGTTATAGTGAAGGTCGGAAAGGACGGTAAAGGTAACAGATTTTGCGTTCTTTCCGAGGAAGATATCAGAGCCTGCGAATACCTTATCAAGGCGAGCCTTAACGTCGTCGGTAGTTTCTCTGCCGCCGTAAAGCTTGTTAGCCTCGTTTGCGGCGGAGGCTACAACAGAATCTGCATAGTAGTAGGCTTCGCCGATTCGGATAAAGGGACGAAGGGTCAGGTATTTATCCATTCTTGAGCCGAGACCGATAAGGTCGAAGTCGAAGCAAAGCTTGTCACCGTTATCGGTGAAGTTGTCGATTATAAATTCGATTGCGCCGGAGTAGTCCTTTGTGAGAAGGGGCATTTCTGCGGTATCTCCGAAGGTTGCAACAAAGCCTGCCTCTAACTCTTCGGCATTATCGGTATAGAACTCGTCGGTTTTATCAATGGAGAGGTCGAAGGAAAGTCCTGCGGCACCGGAGTTTTCGCTGTTTCCAAGGATATCGGCATAGCCAAAGGCAATGTTGTCCACAGAAACCGCATCGGTAGTGCCCTTCTTGGTAACCTTTGCGAGGGTAACCTTTGTGAAGAGGAGGTCGGCATTAACCGAATAGAGACCTGCGAGAGAGGTTTCGAGGTTATAGCCGTCGACGTTCTTGGAGATGAACTTATCGTTTATGAAGAAGTATGTCTCGCCGTCGATAACGTATGCCTTAAGGGTGAATTCTGCGTTCTGGGTGAAGTGAGACATACCGTAGTCGGTGAGGTTGCCGAAAATCTCGTTTACGGGGCTTCCTTTTCGGTTATAGTGATAGAGGTCATCGGTTGCGGTGACGTAGCTGCTGCCAACGTAGGCAAGCATATGGGTTGCGCCGATAGAGGACTCTACGGGAGTTCCGATATTGGCGAGAAGACCTAATGCGCCCTGATTGTTAAGAAGCTTTCCTTTTGCCTCGAATTT
>JAXJWR010000225.1:0-6747 GCA_036307905.1 Acutalibacteraceae bacterium | reverse complement strand
TCTTACGATATTGGGCATCTGAAGCATAGAGGTGCCTACACCCTGGGCAACCAGACCTCCCCACTTGTTTTCGCGGAAGGAGGCAACGGCAAATCCCACCATATTACAGCAACAGCCCACACAGGCCGCACCGGCAGCCAATCCCGAAAGGCCCAAGGATACACCGATGGCGGCAGAGGATATGGGTAGAGTAAGGCAAATGCCCATAACCACCGAAACGATAATTCCACCGATAATGGGGCTGGCCTCAACGTTTTGGTTTACTATTCCGCCAATCCAGGTCATAAGGGTAGAAATGGGAGGGCCAACCAGGAAGCCTGCGGCACTTCCCGCAAGAATCGATACCAAGGGGGTGAGGATTATATCCAGCTTGGTTTTACCCGAAACAAGGGAGCCTATTTCAATAGCAATATAGGCCGCAACAAAGGCGCCCAGCGGTTCGCCGGGAACACCAAATCCGAATTTTGCCAGGTTTGGGAATGCTCCTACCATGCCGACGACGGCAGAGGATACGGTAACCAGAGGGGATGCGCCCAGCTTAGCCGCAACACCAACGCCGATTCCGGCACCTGTTACGGTTTTTGCAAAGCTACCGATAACCGAAAGATATTCGCCCACCATACCGGGCACCAGTTTGCCGATTTGGGCAATAATGGTTCCGATTATGAGGGTGGCAAAAAGTCCCGAAGCCATACCCGAAAGTCCGTCGATAAAAAGACGGGTGAAAAACTTTTTCATTACATATGCTCCCTTGAAAATTTGTTTTTTCTATAATATCACTTTTTCTCGCAAAAAACAACACATCCAAGCAAAAAATATAATTTAAATTGATTTATAATAATCTTGTTTTAGTTGAAAAAATGGTGGAACCGTTGTATAATCGTCTGTGTATAAAACAGAGGTGAATTTTTTGGTTAGTATATATTTCGTGCGGCACTGCGAGGCCGAGGGAAACAAGTTGAAAATCTTTCAGGGCACCACCGACTGCGACATCAGTGACAGAGGCGCCCATCAGTTAGAGTTTTTAAAGGAGCGTTTCCGCGACGTACATATCGACAGAGCTTACTCCAGCCCTCTGACCCGCGCATATAAAACCGCTCTGGCGGCGGTGGAGGGCAAGGGGCTTGAGGTTATAAAGGACAAAGGCTTTATCGAAATAAACGGCGGCGTTATTGAGGGACTTCCCTTTGCGAAATCATTTGCCGACTATCCCGAACTCGGCCGCATCTGGGTTGAAGAGCTGCAGAACTTTGCGCCCGAGGGCGGAGAGAGTATGCGTCAGGTTTACGAGCGCGCAAAAAACGCATTTTTAAGGGTTGCAAACGACCCTGAGAACGAGGGCAAGACTCTGCTTATCGCCTCCCACGGAGCTGTTACAAAATGCTTGCTCTGTTACCTTATTTTTGGAGATGTTGAGCGAATTTCCGAGATTCCTTGGTCCTCCAACACCTCGGTTTCACTTATAAATTACGATAACGGCGTTGCCACGGTGGAATATTTTAACGACGATAGTCACATCCCCGAAGAATTTATGCCTGCCGATGCCCGCAACGTTAATAATCTTTGGAAAAAAGAGGACTGAAAATGAAGATAATGGGTGTTGACCTTGGCAAGGTGCGAACAGGGGTTGCTCTAAGCGACCAAAGCGAAAGCTTCGCCTTTCCAAACTGTGTTATAACCGAATATACCGAGGAAAGGCTGGTTTCAAGGCTCTGTGAGAAGGCCCGCGAGTTGGGCGCAGAGCTTATTGTGGCAGGTCTGCCCAAAAATATGGACGGCAGCGAGGGCTTCCGTGCAGAGGAATGTCGTGCTACGGCCGAAAAGCTTCGTGAGGCATCAGGTATCGAGGTGGTGATGTGGGACGAGCGCTGCACCACCGTTTCCGCCCACACCGTGCTTAGCATGAACGACAAAAAAGGCAAAAAACGCAAGGACACGGTTGATGCCGTAGCGGCTGTTATGATTTTAGAGGATTATCTCGCTTTCAGGCGCAATCAAAAGAAATAAATTTTACCCCTTTTGTCTCTTGACAATGGGGGTAGAAAAATGTATAATAACATTTGCGGATTTAAGCCGACAGTAAGATTGTATCTGAAATGGGCTCCGCCTCGGACGACCTCGCCGTGTAAAATTTAGGGGTCAAAAAACTTAGTATGCGGATGTGGCGGAACCTTTTAAATTGAACGTTTAAAATTGAAAATTGAAAGTGGGTTTTTTATGGAAAATATCATAGAAATCAAAAGTTTCAATTTTGCTGTAAGGATCGTCAACCTGCATAAGTTTTTATTAAAGAAAAAAGAGCACGTATTATCAAAGCAAGTGCTCCGTTGCGGAACCAGCATAGGAGCAAATATCGCTGAGGCAGAACAAGCTCAAAGCCGTGCTGATTTTGTATCAAAAATGAGCATTGCACTAAAAGAAGCTTCGGAAACAAAATATTGGCTTCGTCTTCTAAAGGCAACCGAGTATATTTCTACAGAAGAATTCAATTCCATTTTTAACGATTGTATTGAAATAGAAAAAATCTTAGTTAGCATTATAAAATCCTCTAAGTAATTTTCAACTTTCAATTTTCAATTCTCAATTTTATATGCGGATGTGGCGGAATAGGCAGACGCGCTAGATTCAGGTTCTAGTGGTAGCAATACCATGTGGGTTCAAGTCCCTTCATCCGCACCAAATAAAAGAAACCAACCCTTAGGTTGGTTTCTTTTATTTTTTCTTCTTTCTTGAGGATAGCAGGAGTATTGTTGCTAAAGTTACTAAAACCAGTGCTGCCGCCCATATCACCAACGCTGCAATTTTTACGACTTCGTATGCGTCTATGGGCTTTGGTTCGGCTTTTTCGGTATCGGTCAGAATCGTTTCCTCTTCCTCGGACTCTTTATTTTCGAAGTCCTTTTTATCCGACAATATTTTATCCAGGGTGCCGATGTTATATGCTTCGTAGCTGTCGGGAGCGGCGACGGGTACCGTTCTGTGGTCGAATTTCTCGGTATACGAATATGCGATATTAAGCAGTAGTTGCTCGCAATCTTTTTTTGCAGCAATTTCCATTCCTATGCCGCTTCCCCTGCTGTGAAGCCCTATGGGCACGGTTATTTCGGGAAGTCCTGTGGAGGGGGAAAGTATTTTACAGTTATTTATATATGTAGCAGAACGGTAATTGAGGGCTTTACCCTTTTCGTCCACCACCCTAATGGGTGTAGAAAGACAGGTGGGGAATATTACGGCTTCAAGGTCGTTTTCCTCCAACAAACTGCAAAAAGCGGAATAAAACTTTTCTCTTTGGACATTCTTGCCGGAGCCGAAGGTACTTTCGGACAGCTTGAAAAGGTTTTTCATCGAGATTTCCTTAACCTCTGCCCCCAGACTTCGAAGCTCGGACACGGCGTTTTCAAAGGCGACCTCTACTTCGCTGTCCAGATTTTTCTGACTTCTGACTTTTTTAAGGGAAGTTGCATAAGAAAGCTCGGTTATAATACCGATTTTCATCCCCTTAAGCACTGTATCGTCGAGATTTTCGTAGTATGCGTTTTCGCCTTCTGTTAAAACGTCCAGCATCAAGGCCTGGTCGGCCACCGTACGGGTAATGGCTCCTGCCACGTCTCTGGAGGCCACAAGGGCATCACAGCCTGTGGTGGAAACAAGGCCCGTTGTGGTGCGAAGGGAAACGAGGCCGTTAAGGGCCGCCGGATATCGAAGGGAAGAGTTGGTATCGGTTCCCAGGGCGGCGGCTGCAAAATTCAGTGAGGTTGCCACGGCTGAGCCTCCCGAAGAGCCTCCCGATGCCATATATTTACTGTACGCATTGAAGGTGTGACCAGCAATTTTGCTGTAACTTTGACGGGCATCCTGGGCATTTGTACTCATATTGGTCTTACCGATTATTACGGCTCCCTGGTTTAAAAGCAGCTCTACCACGTCGGCGTTTTTATCGGCTATTTTCGATTTTGAAAGCTTGTTTCCGCTGGTGGTATAATAGCCCTGCAGGTCCATATTATCCTTTATGACTATGGGAACACCGAAAAGAAGTCCTTCGGCCTTGCCTTCACTAAGGGCTTTATCCCGCGCTTTGGCTACGGCCAGCGCATCGTCGCAAAGGGTGATAAAACAGTTATAATCGGCATCATACTCTTTTATTCGGGAAAGGTAGTAGCGGGTGATCTCTTCACAGGAAATCAGGCCCTCCTTAATTGCCCGTACCGTTTCGGATATTTCCGCTTCGTACAGGGCCGAGAGAACCGCCTTTTTATCTACTGAATATTGGTTGCCCGTCTCCTCGCCCATTGCGGGAAAGGCAAAAAAACAAAGAAGTATTGCGGTAAGAAGCACCGCTGTTATCCGCTTCATAAGCACCTTCTTTTCGAGTTTTTAGAGATTATATCACATTTTGCCGAAATTTGCCACTTTTTCGTATAAAAATTGCTCCTATTTTACCTTTCGCTTTTAAAAATGTGTTGACAAATTATTTTTTATGGTTTAACATAAAATAAATACTTAAACCGATGAGCAAGAGTAGTAACGCACTTGGATATTCAAAGAGAGCCGCGGCTGGTGGGATGCGGTAGTGAAAGAGGGCGCGAATGGACTTGTGAGGGCGGCCCGAACCTTTAGTAGGCGCCGACGGAAACTCCGACCGTTACTCGGAGGGCGTATGTCAGTACGTTTGCCTACAGGTGGCCGCAGTTCTTCTGTTCCTCGTGGGACGGAAGTTTTATTTTTTTGGAGGAAGAGTAAATATGTATTATTCGGGTTTTCGATGGCGCATTTTTAAACGCAAATAAAACTCTAATTTATAATACTTAAGGAGCATTTACCATGAATAAATACCATAGCTTTGATAATTATCTTAAAGAATTCCCCACCGCCGACGGTTATTTCGGTGAATACGGCGGTGCATATCTGCCCCCCGAGCTTGTGCCTGCTTTCAAAGAGGCCGACGACGCTTATGAGGCAATCTGCCATTCCGCTCAGTTTATAAGTGAGCTGCGCCGCATCAGAAAAGAGTTTCAGGGCAGACCTACCCCTGTTTACCACTGCGAACGTCTTTCCAAAATCTTTGGAAACTGCCAGATTTATCTTAAACGTGAGGATTTAAACCACACAGGTGCCCACAAGCTTAACCACTGTATGGGCGAGGGTCTGCTTGCCAAGTTTATGGGCAAGAAAAAGCTTATTGCCGAAACAGGTGCAGGTCAGCACGGTGTTGCTATCGCCACCGCCGCCGCATATTTTGGTCTTAAGTGCGACGTTTATATGGGTGAGGTTGACATTGCAAAGCAGCATCCCAATGTAATCCGTATGAAGATGCTGGGCGCAAACGTTATCCCCGTAACCCACGGTCTTAAAACCCTTAAAGAGGCGGTTGACGCCGCTTTCGAGGCATATATGAATGAATATGACGAGGCAATCTACTGCATTGGCTCCTGCCTTGGCCCCCATCCCTTCCCCAAGATGGTACGCGATTTCCAGTCGGTCATCGGAATTGAGGCCAGAGAGCAGTTTTTAGATATGACGGGAATTATGTCCGATGCCATTACTGCCTGCGTGGGTGGTGGTTCCAACTCGCTGGGTATGTTCACCCCCTTCCTTTCCGACCCTGTTGAGATTTACGGAATCGAGCCCCTGGGCAAGGGTGAAAAGGTGGGCGACCACGCCGCTACAATGAAGTTCGGCACCAAGGGCAGACTTCACGGTTTCGACAGCTACGTGCTTCAGGACGAAAATGGTGAACCCCTCCCTGTTTACTCCATCGCCAGCGGTCTTGACTACCCCGGTGTTGGCCCCGAACACGCATATCTTCGTGATGCAGGCCGCGTTCACTACGAGGCTGTTACCGACGAGGAGGCAATGGAGGCCTTCTTCCTTCTTTCCCGCTACGAAGGAATTATTCCCGCTATTGAAAGTGCTCACGCTGTGGCATTTGCAATCCGTTATGCCAAGGAGCATAAATCCGGCTCCATTCTGGCTTGTCTTTCGGGCAGAGGCGATAAGGATATCGACTACGTTTACGAAAACTACGGCTGCGGCGAAAAATTCAAACTGGATTATAACGTATAATAACAAAAACGTCTGTTGCGAAAACGCAACAGACGTTTTTTAGTTTCTGCTTATTTTGTCGGCGCTTTTCAGCACCATTATTATGGGCATAATGAGAAGTCCCAGCAGCAGATTGTGCAGACAATGGACTAAATCGAAGGGCAGGCCTGCAATTATCCACGTTATCATACCCTCAAAGTCCAATCCGAACATAAGAGCCTGAGTCGGGGCGTAGAGCAGACCGTAAAACAGTCCGTGAAGTCCGCACACCAGGGTATAAACTACGGCGGCTATGCCCTTTGGCATATTTTTCGGCAGGAGCATTACTGCTCCCCAAAGCACCGTCCAAAGATATAAGTGGGGCACCCACCAGGGGTTAAAGCCTGCTACCACTCCCTGCAAAAATACATACAGATATATTGGATATAGGGCTTTTTGCCTGTAAACCACAGTTATGGAAATGGTAAACACCGCAAGTAAATGAAAATTTGGTATAGCCTCAAGCACGAGCTTTGAAATCAGCATAATTGCCGAAAGCATAGAGAAGGTTACCAGTTCTTTTAGGGTGGGCTTCATTATTCGACTTTAAGGGAATAATTTTCCCCGGGCACTATTTCGGTGGAATCCACACCGCTTGTTGCATATTCGCCTCCCACGTAGAAAGCCCAGTATTTTCCGTCCTCTGCGTAGGTTACGGTCTCGCCG
>JAXJWR010000224.1:0-2099 GCA_036307905.1 Acutalibacteraceae bacterium | reverse complement strand
GTTCATAGAAGAATTCTTTATACAATGTATGAAAACGGACTTACTCCTGATAAGGCATATCGTAAGTGTGCCGATACAGTAGGTTCGGTACTGGGTCGTTACCATCCCCACGGTGACGCCTCGGTTTACGATGCAATGGTTCGTATGGCACAGGATTTCTCCCTGCGCTATCCCCTTATCGACGGACACGGAAACTTCGGTAACATCGACGGCTATCCTGCCGCTGCCTACCGTTATACCGAGTCGAAAATGAACCGTCTTTCCTACTCGATGCTGGACGATATCGAGAAGGAAACGGTAGATTTCGTGCCCAACTATGACGACCGATTGAAAGAGCCTGAGGTTCTTCCTGTTCGTTTCCCCCAGCTTCTGGTAAACGGTTCTTCAGGTATCGCCGTTGGTATGGCTACCGAAATTCCTCCCCACAACCTGGGCGAGGTTATTGACGGAATGTGCTGTCTTATCGACAATCCCGAGGCCGACCTTTCCGACCTTTGCGAGCATATTAAGGGACCCGATTTCCCCACCGGCGGTATCATTATGGGCCGTGCGGGAATCCGTGCAGCCTACGCTACCGGCCGCGGCAAGATTATTGTTCGCGGTAAGGCCGAAATTGAGGAAACCCATAATGGAAAATTCCGCATAGTTATTACCGAAATCCCCTACAAGGTAAGAAAAAAAGACCTTGTTAAGCATATTTACGACCTGGCCGCCGATAAAAAGATTGAGGGCATCGACGATGTTGTTGACTACTCCTCTGCCCGTGACGGCGGTATCCGTGTAGTCGTAGACCTTAAGCGTGATGCAAATCCCCAGGTTGTACTGAATAAGCTTTATTCCTACACCGCACTTCAGTCCACCTTCGGCGCAATCCTTTTGGCCATTGTAAACGGCAAACCCCAGATTCTTACCCTTAAGGATATGCTCCAAAACTGTATCGACTTCCAGTGCGACATTATCCGTCGCCGTACCGCATATGATATGCGTAAGGCTCAGGAGCGTGCCCATATTTTAGAGGGTTTAAAAATTGCTCTTGATTTTATCGACGAGGTTATCGCAATAATCCGCTCCAGCAAAACCATTCCCGAATCTAAGGAAAGACTTTCCGAGCGCTTCGGTCTTGACGATATTCAGACCACCGCAATCGTTCAGATGCAGCTTGGTAAACTTGCAGGAATGGAAAAACAGAAAATCGAGGAAGAACTGGCCGAAAAGCTTGCATTTATTAAGGAATGTCAGGAAATTTTGGCTTCCCAGGCAAGAATACTCGACATTGTTAAAACCGAGGCATTAAATCTCCGCGACAAGTATTCCGACGAGAGAAGAACCGAAATCTCTGCCGTTTCGGGTGAGGTTGACATCGAGGACCTTATCCCCGAGGAAATGTCGGTCATCACCCGTACCAAGGGCGGCTATATCAAACGTCTGCCCACCGACACCTACTCGGTACAGAACCGTGGCGGTAGGGGAATTATGGGTATGCAGACCAGAGAAGACGACATCGTTGAGGATATGTTTGTATGTAACTCCCACGATTTCATTATGATGTTTACCAACTTCGGCCGTATGTATAAGCTCAAGACTTACGAAATTCCCGAGGGAAGTCGTCAGGGCAAGGGTATGAACCTTGTAAACATAATTCCTCTCCAGCCGGAAGAAAAGGTTACCATGATTCTGCCCTGCCGCGATATTGACGAGGCTAAGTACGTTATTATGGGTACCAAAAACGGTGTTATCAAGCGTACCGAGCTGGATGCCTTTAAGAATGTTCGTAAAACCGGTATTATCGCCCTGGAGCTTGACGAGGGTGACGAGCTTCGCTTTGTTGCTCTTTCAAATGGTGAAAAGACCCTGCTTGTTGCCACCAAGAAGGGTAAATCCATCCGCTTTGCAGAGGCCGATGTGCGGCCTATGGGACGTACCGCCCGCGGTGTTCGCTCTATCCGTCTCCGCGAGGACGACGAGGTTGTAGCAATGGCTGCCTGCAACGAGGATGCAGTTATCCTCACCATTTCCGAGACCGGCTACGGAAGACGAAGCGACGTTACCGATTACCGTCTGCAGTCCCGCGGAGGTAAGGGTATCACCAACTATAAGGT
>JAXJWR010000223.1:0-1259 GCA_036307905.1 Acutalibacteraceae bacterium | reverse complement strand
GGCAATTCTTTCCTTTATTGTAAGGATATTTGCGCGCAAACAAAATATGATTTTTGCGGGGGATTTTATTGCTTCGTCCCAACCATTCTCCTGTATTGCCGCGATGACGGGAGAGCAGTCGAGCATATCCAGCAGGTCACACTTTTTCATAAAGGTATCCTCCAAAACAAAATAGAGATGCTAAAGCCTTTTTTACTGATAGGCTTTAAACATCTCTTACTCTAGTGATAATTTTACACCATCCGCCACCGAATGTCAAGGTTATTTTAGAGGAATACTTGTAAATCCGTCCGAGTTCAGAACAAGATAGTGTTTAAAGCCGCACTTTTTGGCAAGCTGCTTTGCGCGGTCGAAGTTAAAACCTATTCTGTCTGTTTTGTGGGCATCGCTGTTTATAATTATCTGTCCGCCCATTTCGCTTAAGGCCGAAAGCCAGCAAAGAGCAGAAGCAGATGCCTCGGTTTGGCTATGGCGGAAGGTATGTTGTGTATTTATTTCAAAGGGTTTGCCCGATTTTGCAAGCTTTTCAAGGGCCGAAAGCATGGGGGCAGTATAGCGGCTATCGGTTTCGCTGAAAAACTTAAAGTCTTTGTTAAACTTGTTTACAAGGTCAAAATGTCCGAAAAAGGTGACCTCGCGGCGAGTATCTGCGGTGGACATCATTTTAAAATAGTCACTGCAAAAAAAATAATAATCTCCGCCGTAAAGCTTTTCGACACAATCTACAAAGATTTTTTCGCTATGGTCAACCGAAACGTAACTCCCGTCCTTAATAAGACTGTGACAGGAGCCTATTACATAGTCGAAGGGGGTAAGGTCGTTGTCGCTTAGCAGGTCGTATTCGGTTCCCAGAAGGACCTCGATCTTACCTTTATACTTTTCACGAAGGGAAAGTACCTCGGCTACGTATTTTTTCTGCTCGGCGTGGGACATATTCCAGCTTTCGTCGTAGGAAAGGTGGGAATGTGACGAGAAACCGTAGGTGTTAAAGCCCTTTTCTATTGCGGAAAGCAGCATCTCCTCGGGGGTGTTGTCCCCGTCGCAATAGGCCGTGTGGGTATGTAGATCACAAATCATTTTGTCATTTTCTCCTGCTTAACCTTGTGGTCAATAACGTGACGGGAGGCAAGCTCCTTCTTTATATCCTCAACAGATATACCCATTTCTACCATAAGCACCATTACGTGATAGGCAAGGTCGGCAATTTCGTAAACCGTCTCGGCCTTATCGTCTGCTTTACCTGCGATAATGACCTCGGT
>JAXJWR010000222.1:0-3429 GCA_036307905.1 Acutalibacteraceae bacterium | reverse complement strand
TGCAGTTTGCAACCACCTGGCTTGAAAGAGCTCTTGCAGATAAATAAAATATAAAAACAATCGGTATGCCGCGGCATACCGATTGTTTTTATATTTTATTTATCTGCAAGAGCTCTTTCAAGCCAGGTGGTTGCAAACTGCATTGCTTCGGCAAACCCATTCTTCTCGGTAGACTTGGTAACGTTGTCAAGCTTATCGGAATCGTTCTTAACAAGGTTTACCTTGATTCTATCTGCCACCTCAAGGTCGCCTTCCTTGTGGGAGGTAAGAATATCGAGGCGTATAACGTATTTTTCACTCATATCGCCGTAGTAAACGGTGTTGCCCTTGCGAACAAGGGGCTTATCCTTATAGGTTAAAAAATCGCTCATTTTAATATCTCCTTATTCTTCGTCAAGTTTTCCGTAAAGATTAAATCTGAAGAGCAAAGTTTCGTCTTCGGGCTTTACACAGCGGATGGTAGCCTCACTTACCTTAGCGCCGTTTAAAATATTTGCAATACCCATTATGCGGCAAAGCTGAGAGCGCAGATTAAGGCAGTCTCCTTCAGGAGTTTCGAGGAATACGTCGCCCTTGCAGTGGTCAAGAGCTTCGATAAATTTGTTAAAGTCTATATTATGAATCTGAATTTTATCCATTTCAAGTTCTCCTTTAATATATTTTGTACATCTAAGATTATATATTAAAAAAAGTCCCGTGTCAAGCCTGTTAAATGCTTGACAATCGGTGGAGATTCCTGTAAAATTATTAAAGTTATAAACATATTTAGGATATTTCCTTTTGGAGGTTATAAAATGAAAAATTGCGAAAAGAGTATGGATACGGTAGTTGCCCTGGCTAAGGCCCGCGGCTTCGTATATGCCGGAAGCGAAATCTACGGCGGCCTTTCTAACTCCTGGGACTACGGCCCTCTGGGTGTCGAGTTCAAAAACAACGTTAAAAAAGCTTGGTGGAAGAAGTTCGTTCAGGAAAACAAATATAACGTCGGACTTGATTCTGCCATTATTATGAACCCTGAAACCTGGGTTACCTCGGGTCACGTAGGCGGATTTTCCGACCCTCTTATGGACTGCAAATCCTGCCGCGCAAGACATCGTGCCGACAAGCTTATTGAAGATCACGGCGGCCATGCCGAGGGTATGACCTTCGAGCAGATGAGCCAGTACATAAAGGAAAACGGAATCGAGTGTCCCGAATGCGGAAGCAAAGATTTTACCGACATCCGCAAGTTCAACCTTATGTTTAAAACCTTCATCGGTGTTACCGAGGACGCTAAGAACGAGGTATATCTCCGTCCCGAAACCGCACAGGGTATTTTTGTAAATTACGCTAACATCCAGCGTTCCACCAGAAAGAAACTGCCCTTCGGTGTCTGCCAGATAGGTAAATCTTTCCGTAACGAAATCACTCCCGGTAACTTCATTTTCCGTACCCGCGAGTTCGAGCAGATGGAGTGCGAGTTCTTCTGCAAACCCGATACCGACCTTGATTGGTTCTACTATTGGAAGGACTTCTGCAAAAACTGGCTGTTGTCCCTTGGCCTCAAGGAAGAAAATCTCCGCCTTCGCGACCACGAAAAGGAAGAGCTTTCCTTCTACTCTAAAGCCACTACAGATATCGAGTT
Source organism: Acutalibacteraceae bacterium (assembly GCA_036307905.1). Lineage (GTDB taxonomy): Bacteria > Bacillota > Clostridia > Oscillospirales > Acutalibacteraceae > SFWF01. Next base: position 1,805 of record JAXJWR010000222.1, on the reverse strand, counting down.
CCTCTTCCCCTTCGGCTGGGGCGAGCTTTGGGGAATTGCCGACCGTACCAACTATGACCTTGGCCGTCATCAGGAAGCCAGCGGTAAGTCCCTGGAATATTTCGACCAGGATACTAATGAGCACTACGTGCCCTACGTTGTAGAACCCTCTCTGGGCGCAGACCGTGTTGCTCTCGCGTTCCTTTGCGATGCCTATGATGAGGAAACCGACGATAAGGGCGAAACCCGTGTTGTTCTCCGTCTGCATCCTGCTCTCGCACCCTTTAAGTGTGCCGTTCTGCCCCTCTCCAAGAAATTGGCCGAGCCTGCTGGCGAGGTATTTGATATGCTGGCTAAAGACTTTATGGTAGACTACGACGATGCCGGCTCTATCGGTAAGCGTTACCGTCGCGAGGACGAAATCGGAACTCCCTTCTGCATCACCTTCGACTTCGATTCCTTAGAGGATAATGCCGTAACCGTTCGCGACCGCGACACAATGGAGCAGGTTCGCGTTCCCATTGCAGAGCTTAACGCCTATATCGCAGAAAAAATTAAGTTCTAACTTAATTAAAATATTTTAACAGGAGGCTGTTATTATGATTGAAAAGTTTATTAAAGACGAATACATAATGCATCGCTACGAAAACAACCCCCTTATTACTAAGGAAATGTTCCCTAAAGAGGTTAAGTCTGTTTTCAACTGTGGTCAGGCAATGTATCAGGGCAAATACGTTCTTCTCATTGCTTGCATTTTTGAAGAGGATGGCGAGGAGAAAACCGGAATTCACGCTGCATTCAGTGAAGACGGAATTCATTTCGACATCGACAAAGAGCCCCTGTGTAAATATACCGACTGGGCACCCGAAGTTCCCGGAAACTATGACTGCTGGGTTATCGATCCCCGCGTTACCCAGATTGGCGACGAGTATTATATCGTTCGTCCCGCTCAGGTAAGATATCCATTAGGCCGCGACATTGGACCTGCCGCAATTCTTGAAAAGACCAAGGATTTCAAAACTGTTGAATTCGTAGAGTGCATTGGTCTTCCAATCAACCGTGTACCTTGTCTTTTCCCCGAGAAGATTAACGGCGAGTACGTTCGTCTCGATCGTCCCTACGGAATTCCCCGTCTTACCAATATGCCCGAGGCATTTATGTATGACGCTTTAACATACGGTATGTGGATTTCCTACTCTCCCGATATGATTTATTGGGGTCGTCACCGTCCCTTCTTCAATCCTTGTCAGGACTTTGCCAACTATAAAATTGGCCCCACTCCTCCGATCAAGACCAAGGACGGCTGGCTCGAAATCTACCACGCCGTTTACTGTGAAAACGGCGAGTACGTATACTCACTCAGCGCAATGCTGATGGATCTTAACGACCCCGCTAAGATTCTCTATGTTCTCGACCGTCCCATCCTCGCTCCCAACACCGATTACGAGCTTTACGGCAGAAGCGGAAACACCTGCTTCGCTTGCGGTGCTCTTGCAGATGAAGAGAAGGACGAGATCCGTATCTACTACGGTGCCGCCGACGAGCGTATTGCTCTTGCAACCGGTAAGCTTTCCGAGCTCCTCGATGAACTCAAAAAGCACCCCCTTACCGACATCGAAATCTATAAGAATAAATAACAAAAAAACAACCGAGTTTAGGCGTTGTACCCGTAAGGATACAACGCCAGTTTTATTCGCCTAAAGGCGAGTTCTATTGCTACGCAGTGATATTTGGACTAAAGTCCAAGTGATATTGCCTTCGGCAGTTTATGGGCGAATAAAATACCACTGAAACCGCAAGGTTTCAATAACACTATTGCCGTAAGG
>JAXJWR010000221.1:0-3523 GCA_036307905.1 Acutalibacteraceae bacterium | reverse complement strand
TTGCCGATATAACTGCCGAAAATTGCCATAGAACCTATTCCCAAAGAAAGGGTGAAAAAGGCCTGCTGCATAGCCCCTGAAGCAACCCTTACAAATTCGGGCAGGGTATCCATTTTGGTGAAATCGGGGATTAAGTAAAAGGTAAGCCCTTCCTCGCCACCGGGCAAGCAAATGCTGTATACTGCAAGGCCTACCATAATTAACAGCAGAGCTATCATAAGATATTTTGAAACCCGTTCAAGCCCTTTTTGAAGGCTGAAAGAACACACAAAAAAGCCTGCCGCAATTATTATGAAGGTAAACAGCATCATAACAGAAGGAGCGGCCAGCATATTTTCGAAGGTTTGATTTATTGCGGTATCGGAAATTCCCGTAAGTTCTCCCGAAACGGTACCGATAAAATATTTTACCATCCATCCCGCAACGCAGGTATAAAACATCATAAGAAGCAGAAGGCCTGCAAACATAAAATAGCCGTGCAGATGCCATTTTGTTCCCTTTGGCTGTATGGGAGTGTACAGCTCAATAGGGCTTTTTTGCGCCGCACGGCCCATAGCAAATTCCATGGTCATTGCAGGAACGCCCAGCACTACAAGAAATATCGCATAAAGCAGCACAAATGCGCCTCCGCCGTACTCCCCTACCATCCAAGGGAATTTCCACACGTTTCCTATTCCGATAGCACAGCCTGCGCTAAGTAATATAAAGCCTAAACGGCTACCCAGTCTTTCTCGTTGCATATTGTTCTCCAAAAATATATTTTAAGTCAGTATAACACATTATTCTGTGTTTTTCTACCTATAAGTTAAAATAATATTGCTTTTTAACCTTCAAAATATTATACTATATTTTGGTATAATATGACCCATGGAGATAGTTTATGGACAACACCTTCAGTTTAAAAAAGATTGCAGTAATAAGAAACGGCTTCAGCGAAAAATTCGGTATTCCAAGACAAAGCGGTCTTTGCGAAAGTCTGAAAGCCAGAATAATATTCGAGCCCGAGTACCGCGTGCCGGAGGCCTTCCGCGGATTGGAAGACTTTTCCCACATATGGCTTATATGGCAGTTCAGCGAAGCAGTAAGGGATGACTGGTCGCCCACCGTGCGTCCGCCGCGTTTGGGAGGCAATAAGCGTCTGGGTGTATTTGCCACCCGCTCGCCCTTCAGGCCTAACCCTTTAGGACTTTCTTGTGCTCGGCTTGACAGAATAGAAATGAGTGACGAGTTCGGCCCTGTACTTCATATAAGCGGCGCAGACCTGATGGACGGTACACCGATTTTCGATATAAAGCCCTACATTCCCTATGCCGACTGCATCACCGATGCCGCAGAGGGTTTTACCGGAAACGTAAAGCGAAAATTTCTTAAAACAAGTATTTCTGAACAGGATAAAGAACTTGTTGGAGAAGAGCTTGCCACCCAAATTTGCGAGCTTTTGTCGGAAGATCCGCGACCCGCATACCAAAACGACCCTGACAGAATTTACAAAATGAGTTTCAGCGGTTATCTTGTTTCCTTTTTCGTAAAGGATGATACGGCCGTTATTACAAAGATTAAAGAGGAGGAAAAATGAAAGAACTGTTTACACTTTTCGGACTGTTTTTCAAAATAGGAATTATGACCTTCGGCGGTGGCTATGCTATGCTTCCCATGCTGGAGCGCGAGCTTGTTACAAAGCGCAGCTACGTTACCCTTGAGGAAATTATGGATTACTTCGCCATAGGTCAGTGTACACCCGGTATTATTGCGGTGAACACCGCCACCTTTATCGGTTTTAAACGCAAAGGCGTTATTGGCGGTATTTTTGCCACCTTGGGCGTTATTACCCCCTCGATAATTATAATAATTCTGCTTGCGTCGGTGCTGCAGCTTATTGCAGGGCACGAAATTACTCAAAATGCATTTGCAGGCATAAGCGTTGCGGTTTGTGCCCTGATTTTCCAGGCTATTTTAAAGCTTGCAAAGTCGGGCATCAAGAACGCACTCACCCTGGGTATTGCTTTGGGTTCCTTCGGGGCTATGTTCCTGCTTGACGTATCCCCCATTATTGTAATAATCACAAGCGCCGTAATCGGAGTTTGGGCAAAAAGGTTATTTGATAAATACGCTGCTAAAAAGGAGGCAAGGAAATGATATATCTGCTTCTTTTCTGGGAGTTCTTTAAAACGGGACTTTTTTCGGTTGGCGGCGGCCTTGCAACCATTCCATTCCTTATGGATATGTCGGAAAAATATGGCTGGTTCACCTCTACCGAGCTTTCGAATATGATTGCGGTTTCTGAATCTACCCCAGGTCCTATCGGTATAAATATGGCCACCTACGTAGGTTTTGCCACAGCGGGGGTGTGGGGCTCTCTCGTGGCGACGTTGGGACTTACTCTGCCCAGTCTTGTAATAATCATTATAATTGCTAAATTCCTGCAAAAATTCAGCGAGAACAAGATGGTGAAGGACACCTTTTTCTGCCTTCGTCCTGCTGTGGTAGGTATGCTTTGTGTTTCCCTTACTTCTATGATTTCTCCACTTCTTATCGACCTTGCGGGAGGAAGCTTTTTAGAGATTTTTAATCTTAAGGCAATAGCCCTTTTTGCGCTTATGCTCTTTGGAATACTCAAATTCAAAAAACACCCCATCATCTATATTGCCATCGGTGCAGTAGTGGGAATTGTGTTTAAGTTTTAGGTGAAATGATGAACTGTTATACTGATATAGCCATTATCGGAGGAGGGGCTTCCGGCCTTACGGCGGCAATCACCGCAAAAAGGCTTTTACCCCATGCTAAAATCATTATTTTTGAGGCTCTCGACCGTGTGGGCAAAAAGCTTATTGCTACGGGAAACGGCAGATGTAATATTACAAACCGAAATCTCGACCGTTTTCACGGAGAGGATGAAGGCTTTTCCGACACTGTTTTAGCTGGAGTTGGAAACGAAGGAATAGAAGGCTTTTTCGAAAGCATCGGAATCCCCTTTGTTTTCGAAGGTGACAAGGCCTACCCTGCCTCTCTGCAGGCCTCTTCCGTGGTAGATTGTCTGCGTTTTGAATGTGACCGTTTGGGTGTTGAAACACATTGCGGATGCAGAGTGCTTGATATAAAATTCGGAAAAGAATTTTCCCTTGTTACCGAGGAAGGTTCTTTTAAAGCCAAAACGGTTATCTGCTGCACCGGGCTTTATTCGGGCGGCGACAAGATGGGCAGCGACGGCGGTTTTTTCAGACTTCTTAAAGATAAGGGTCTGAAAACGGTAAGACTCTCGCCCTCCATTGTGCAAATAAAAACCGAGACCGAATTTGTAAGGCAACTTAAAGGAATAAAGGTTCAAGCCTGCGCTACCCTGCTGTCCCAGGGCAAGCCCTTAGCTGCGGAAATCGGAGAGGTACTTTTCTGTGATTACGGTCTTTCGGGGCCTGCAATTTTAAACATATCAAGAGAAGCCTTCAGAAAAGAGGGTGATTTCACCGTAGCCTTAGACCTTTATCCCGACCTTTCCACCAATGCCCTTTACCATATGCTTTTAAAC
>JAXJWR010000220.1:0-14343 GCA_036307905.1 Acutalibacteraceae bacterium | reverse complement strand
CTGCAAAAGCCTACTCCCGACCTTACTCCCCTGCCCCATCTCCACAAGGAGCTGGAGCTTATATACGTGGAGAAGGGCGGCACCCTGGCCTATGCAGACCAAAACGTTTTCTCCCTGGAAGAAGGGGATCTTTACATAAGCTTTCCAAACCAGATTCACTACTATCAAAACAGGGATAACAGCCTTTTTAAAGTGCTTATTGTCACCCCCGATATGTTTTATGGTCTTAAGGACATATTTCTTGCCAATATTCCCGTTAGCAACAAGCTAAGCCTTAAAACTGACGACCCTATAAAGGAATATATTGAAAGGCTTTATGAGGTAGACGACAAGGATGCCCTTACAGGCTATGTTGGCTGGTTTAACCTGCTGATGGCCGAGCTTATGCCGAGGCTGAAGTTGACCCCTGCCATCGCCACCGACCACGCCACCCTTCGCACCATTTTGGAGTTTTGCGCCACCCACTATACCGAAGATTTGTCGTTGGATTACGTGGCAAGCTCCCTTCATCTAAGTCGCTGCTACATATCTCACCTGTTTTCGAAAAAACTTAGTCTGGGCTTTAACGACTATATAAATATGTTCCGCGTGCGGGAGGCCTGTCATCTTTTGCTTTATACCGACCGCAAGATTGCCGATATTTCCGAGGAGGTGGGCTTTGGCTCTATTCGCTCCTTTAACCGCGCTTTTTTAAAGCTTATAGACCTTACCCCCGCCCAGTACAGAAACATACAAAAATAGCGATATAAAGCTTTGCCCACGCAGTATTGTGCGTGGGCGGTTTTCTTTTTTATACAAAAAAACGGATGAACCGAAGGGTTCATCCGTTTTAATTTTATTTTACCGATTAAACGGCTTTTGCTTTACCCTTCTTAACAAGAAGAATGGTAACAACGGTAGCACCGCCCAGGAGAACAACGCCACCTGCAATGATGAGAATGGTCCAAAGGAGACCAAGGTTGCCAAAAGGCTCTGCATCAATGTCACCGGGGTTAAAGCCGATGAGGTTGCCCAGTTCACCCTGTTCGCCCGTATCAACAACCTGGAAGTCGTCGAAGTAGAGCTGCTGGTCAGCACCGGTTCTGATAATGAGGAAGGGAGCATTGGCAATGATGGTAGTTTTGCACTTAACCCATACGTTTGCCTTGAGGTTTTCGTACTTGTAAGCCTCTTCGTAGCCTACGATGTCGGAATCCACCTGACCGTGGTTAGCGTGGAGGAATTCAATTACACCGGATGCTCCTGCAACAGAGGTGTTGAGCCAGAAGGTTATGTCGTACTTGGTTCCTACCTTAAGCATATTATCATAGCTGAGGAGGAAGAGTCCGGGTGTGCCCTCGCCAAAGGTCTTTACAGAACGGAGTCCTGCGTGAACGTAGCGGGGATTATATCCCGAAACACCGGGCTTGAAGAGCTGTGCGCCTTCGTTGAAGTCGTAACTCTCGTCAATCTTGCCTTCGAAGCCCTGGCCGAAGCCTCTCTCGATCCACTTAGCATAGATGTAACAATCATACTCGGGGAAGAGCTCAAGCTCGAAGGGAAGGTCGCACTCTGCGAAGTAGTACCAGCCGCCGAAGTCGTAACCGTAGCGAGTGGGAGTGGGAAGCGTATCCTTAGTAATGGGAGTATATCCGGGATAGCCTTGGATAGGTTCACAAGCAGAGCCTTCGCCGGTAACGAATTCAATCATAACCTTAGCAGGCTCACGCTTACAAGAATACTCTTCTGCATTCTTGAAGCAACGGAGTACGGGAGAACCGCCGTTTACGGTCTTCCAGATGTTATTATAATCGAGACCGGGCATATGCTCCTTAGCAAAGTCGCCTCTCATAAACATAAGGCCTACGCTGATAGCCGATGCGTTGCCTGCAGCACCATCGTGATAATAGTTGGTGGTTTCGATTGCGGTTGCAGAGTTACCTGCGGCCATGGTTCCTCTCTCCTTGGATGCGGAGTAGGAGTTGGTAATTCCGCTTAAGTGGGTAGACCACGCGTTACCAATCATGGTTCCGTGACGGTCCTCTGCCATAATTTCTCCTGTGAAGTAGCAGTTGTCGATGAAATATCTTCTGGGAGTACCGCAGAAGATACCACCTACAAAGTGTCCTTCAAGGTATACGGTATCGTCAGCGAAGCACTGGCTGATCTTAGGCTCGGTAAGTCCTCTTTCTTCGTCAAGCCAACCGCCGTAGTATGCACCGAAGGCTGCGGTGTAGGTCTGAGTAAGGTTTTCGTCGGAGTTGTTTATAAGGGTAGTATCAACAATACCAAGCCTCTCGATTAAGCAGCCTGCAGTAACTCTGGGGAAGAGACCCACATAGCTTGCAGAGGAGTTGAAGTACAGACCGGATATAATATGTCCGTCACCGTCGAGATGACCGCCGAATTCCATGCTTCCGGTAATCCACTGACGAGCGTGCTGCTGCCAGCCGCTGTAGGAAGTATCGTTAATCTTGATGTCGGCAGTAAGCTTGTAGTGGTTGAACAAGGTCTTATTAGCGCCGAGGAATACAAGATATGCAAGCTGCTCGGGAGTTTCGATAAGGTAGGGTTCCTCTTCGGTACCTGTACCGCCTGCAAACTTGGAAGCAAGCTTACCGGACCAAACTCTGCCCTTTTCGCCTTCGTCAATGAATACGTAGCTGGCGTCTGCGGGAACTACCTTAAGCTGAGGTGTTTTGCCGTTTGCGGTGTACCAGATGTCGTCCCAGGTGAGGCCGGGCATTGCCTTCTTGGCAGCTGCGCCATACATAGAAGCCTCGGGAACGGTGGTTGTCCCTGTCTGGGCAACGGTTCCGTAAAGGTTTGCGTTAAGAGCGGGAACGCATCCGCCACGGAAGTTGGGATAGCCGATAGAGTAGCACTCTGCAGCCTGGTTGTTTCCGTGCCAGATGTCACCGATAAGACCGTTTCCACGGCCGGACTCGCCGGCGGTTGCTTCAATAGTACCGGTGAAGTAGTCGTACATAAGGCTTACAACTCCGGGGCCGCCGCCTACCATACCGCCCACCGTCTGTCCCTTAAGGACTACGCTTTCGTCGGCAGAGCATCCGATAATGTTTGTGTACTTGCCGGTGCCGGATACAACGTATCCAACGATAGCGGCAACACAGGCTTTACCGGAAATATAGGAGTCGCGAAGGTGTACGTTTCTGATGGTAGCAGCCGAGGTAGCATAGGGGAAGAGGGCTGTACCGCCGCCCTGCCACTCGTCGCCTGCGCCGAAGGGATAGGGTGTTTCGTTATGGAACAGGCCGAAGATGCTGTGGCCGTCTCCTTCTAAGGTACCTTCGAATACGTATTCACCATAGGAGTAGTACCAAGGCTTGGGAGAGTTGGTCAGCCAGTTGGACTTGGTAGTATCGTTTACGTAGATGTCCTTGGTGAGCTTGTAGAACTTATTCTTGGTGTTGGGGCTTTCGATGAGGTAGCGGAGCTGAGCTGCGTTTTCGATGGTGTAGGGATCATTCTTGGTTCCCTTACCGGAAGCGTAAACCTCAGAATCGCCGGTCAGGTCGGTTTCCTCACCAGAATAGTTCTTGAATATCTTGAGCTTGGGAGTTGTATCGACAACGGTTTCGAATACGTTTTCGAAATCGAGGCCGGGCATATAGGTCTTAGCAGCTTCGCCTGTCATATTCTCGCGAGCATCAATAAGGGTGAAGTTTTCAAATCCAACGGGAGCTGCTCCGTCGCAGTATACGTCGATAACAACCTCGCCGGGATCAACAACAGCCTCTTCGCCGTCCTGGCAGATTATCCAGGAAGCGGTATTCTTGTTAGCAGCCATAAATGCGGATGCACCGTAAGAATAGCAGTCGATAATCTTATAGGAAGCTACCCAAGAGGTACCGACAATACCGTTGGTACGGTCGTCGCCGTCGCCTCTGGCACCGGTAACGTGTGCCTTGGAATAGCAGTTAGAAATTGTAGTATAGGCCTCTGTTGTCTTGTCGGGAACGGTGTATCCCACAATACCTGCGGCACCACCGGTAACGTTAGCGGTAAAGCCGATGTTACAGGTGTCGTCTGCGAAGCAGGAATCAATGAACTTCTCGTTTCCGGGGTTAGCGGTGCGGCCTACGATACCGCCTGCATTCCAGGATGCACGAACCTGTGCATAACGCACACCGATATTTCTGATAGAGCCACTACCGAACTGAGGAACAAGTGCTGCGACTTCGCCTGCATTGTTATCGGGATATCAGATTCCGTAAACAATGTGTCCGTCACCGTCGAGATGGCCGTTGAAAGCAGTAGAATCGGAGAGCCATACGTTATTGTTTTGGTTGTTCATCCAATCTCTGTTTACAACATCGTTAAGATAGATGTCGTTTGCGAGCTTGAAGTGAGCGCCGCCAAAACCACCCTTAACGATTGCAAAGGCAAGCTCTGCACCGTTGGTGATGAGATAAGGATCGGCTTCGGTACCGCTACCTGTGAGGGTTCTTGCAATCTTACCGCTCCAGATGTCGCCCTCGCCGGTGCTGTAATCAAGACCGTCCTTGAACACGCGGAGAATGGGATAACCGGAGGTTGCATAGAAGGCCTTGGAAGCATCAAGTCCGGGCATCTTTGTTGCCTTGGAAAGTGCGTCGCTACCCTTCATGTTTTCCTGAGAGATAACGGTACAGGCGTCGGTATAACCGGCCTCGGTAGCATAGGTATTTGTGAAGGTGCAGTTATTGGTTGCTGCGGGACCGAAGCAGTAGGAGTCAACTATGGAGTTGACGCCCCAAACGTCGCCGAGGAAGGCGCCGCGTCTGGAAATGACTTCGCCTACTGTATCGAAGCAGATAAGACGGTCGGCAGCGATGTTGGAATAGCAGTTTTTAATTGTCATTCCGCCCTGGCCTACGCCGACAAATCCACCTACAGAGTAACCCTTAAGGGTAATGTTTGCGCCCAGATAAGAGTTGGAAATGTTGAGGGACTTGCTGGATGCGCCTGCAAGCACGCCGACACCGTTAGGTCCGCAAACGTAAGCATAGTCAAGACCGAGGTTTTCGATGACGGTAGGCTCGCTTATGGAACCAATAAGGCCGATGCCCGAACCTCTCCAGGAACCTTTGGTGGCATTGGTGTTGATGTAAAGACCGTAGATATGGTAGGTGTCACCTTCGATGTTACCGCCGAAAGCAGCGCCATTCCAGGTTCTGGGAATATAGCCGGGTTTGATAATCTTACCGGTTGCCCAGTCGATAGCGTCTACGTCGTTAAGATAAATATCTGCGGTGAGGCGGTAGGTTTTACCGTTATTCTGGCCGCTGAGTGCCCAAGCAAGCTCGGCCGCATTGGAGATGAGGTAGGGCTTAAGAACAGTACCTTCACCCTGGGGCTGTGTCTTGGACTCGCCATCCCAAACGTAGTCGGGAACGGGAGCGGGCAGAGGCTCGGTTCTTCCCTCGAATACGCAAAGCTCGGGGAAGGAATCGGTAGCAAAGTATGCTCCGCCGAGGAGATTCATCTTATTTGCATTTGTAAGAGCGTCTTGGCCCTTCATATTAGCAAGGGTAACTACGTTTTCACCAATATTGGTGTTAACGGTAGAATAGCTGGTTGCAATAACGGGAGCGTTGCCGGGTTTACCCACAAGCTGGAGAATACCATAGGAGGTAGCAATTACCTTGTTAGAGTTCCAGCAATCGCCCAGGATTGCGCCCGAGTATTCGGTGCCAAGCATTCCCTCGGTAAGAGAGTAGCAGTTGGATACAAGAATCTTGCCGTCCTCGCCTGCGCCAACGAAGGATGCGGCAGACTGGCCCTTAACGGTTACGTTTTCACCTACAAAGCTTCTGTCGATGGTGGTGCTGCCCTTCTTGTTGAAGGCAACGAATGCCGCAGATGCGCCGTTTCCGTTTACGTATGCATAGTCCATACCGAGATTCTTAATGGTAAGAGACTCGTTATACCAGTTTTCGGTAATAAGACCTGCCTGACAGCTCTTGTATGCGCCGTCTGCAGAATAGGGCTGGTCAACGTACATACCGAATACCATATGACCGTTACCGTCGATGGTTCCGCAGAAGAAGGAGGGAGTCCATATGCGGAGGTCATAGTATCTGTCGAGAAGCTCGCCGTTTTCCCAGTTTACGAGGGAGGGCTCGTTAAGATAGATGTTTTCCATCAGCTTATAGTGCTGATTTCTGCCCTGGTTTGCCATCATCTTGGCAAACTGCTCGGCAGTGTATACCAGGAAGGGGTTTTCGGGAGTACCGTCACCCTCGGTGATGTCTTCCTGGTTTCCGTCCCAAACGTAGTCGGGAACGGTGGGAGCGACAGGCTCGGGAACGCCTGCGAATACGCAAAGCTCAGGATAGCCTGTGGTTTTGGTGAAGGCAATACCCAGGTCGTACATCTTATCCTTGCTGTCGAGAGCATCCATACCCTTCATCATTTCGGGGGTGCGAACACGGTCGGTGTCTCTCTTGGCAACGCCGGCGTAGGATTTGGTTACTGTGGGGAAGTTATTGTTGTGGCAGTAAAGCTTTTCTACTGCGAAGCTGGTGGAAATATAATGGGTTCCTGCCCAAATCTCGCCCAGCATACCGGAGGTATGGCCACCCTCGGCACCTGCAAAGAGGTTGGTGGTGAGAGAGTAGGAGTTGGAGATTTTAACCGAGCTGTTTTCATATCCGCCCGAGCCTACAAAGCCTGCTGCGGATGCGCCCATTACGGTAAGGTTAGCGCCGGTGTAGCAACGGTCGATAATGATGCTGCCGTTTGCGTTACCGTTTTTAGCATAGCCTACAAAACCGCCTGCTGCGCCGTTGCCCTTTACGAAGCCGTAGTCGAGACCAAGGTTCTTAAGGGTGAGGCTCTGAGCGCCCCAGTTTTCGGTGATAAGACCAACCTTGTTGGTGTTATAGCTGCCTTCATACCTGGAATCCTGCTTTACATAGAGACCGTATACGGTATGTCCGTTACCGTCGATGGTGCCGCAGAAAAAGGTGGGATTCCACTGACGGATAGTGTAATCAATATCGTTGGAGGCGCCGGTGAGCCAATCTATCTTGGTGATATCGTTAAGATAGATGTCGTTCATCAGCTTGTAGTTATTAAGGTTGTAATCTATTTTACCGGAAGAGCCAAGCACGTATGCAAACTCTTCAGGAGTATAGATGAGCCAGGGATTAGCGGGAGAGCCGTCACCCTCAGAGGGAGCTACCTTACCGCCGTTCCATACGTCCTGCTCGGGAATGGGAAGCTGAGCGAAGGAGGAGAGGATGGGATATTCGCCGGTAGCGGTAAATTTGCCACAAGCCTCAAGCCCTGCCATCTTGGTTTCGGACTGGAGAGCATCCATACCCAGCATAAGGTGAGCCTTAAGCTTGGTAAGTCCGGTTGCTTCCTGAGCGGTTGAATAGCAGTTCTCAAAGGTAGTGGCACTGCCGGTGTTAAGAGCCAGCGCGCCAATACCGAAGCTGTTTTTAATGGTTACGGTTGCGCCGCCCCAAACGTCGGGAGCAAGTGCGCCTACCTTAGCGCCGCTTCCCGTAGAGGAAACGTTGGCCAGAGAGTAGCAGTTATCAATGGTAACACTCTTAGCCTCACCGTTAACGAATCCGCCTGCGCCTGCGCCTGCAATCATAGTGGAGTTTTCACCGATGAAGCAGTTTTCAAAGGTGTTGTAAGCACCGTTTTTGTTGCTTGAGTGGCCTAAGAAGAAGGCAGCCTGACCCTTGGTTTTAATGAAGGTATTATCCATACCAAGGTTTTTAGCCTTCATACCGCTCCAGGCCTTCTTGGAGAGACCTACGAGCTGGTCGTAGTCGGGCAGATTTACATACATACCATAGATAATATGGTTTCCGCCGTCGATATGGGGGGAGGTACCGTCGGTAGCGGTGGTAGCGGAAACCCAGGTTTTGGGGGTGTAGCCTGCCTTGGTTGTACCGTCGGCCCAGTTTACAAGGTCGATTTCGTTAAGGTAAATATCCTTAACAACCTTGAAGTACTTGTTAAAATAACTGTCAGCGATGCTGTCGCCAAAGATGTTGACAGCGCGGGCAAGCTCGGCACCGTTGGTGATAAGATAGGGGTCAGCCTCGGTACCTGTGCCGTATGCAAAGCCGCTTGCTACGGTTCCGTCCCATACGTTATAGATGGTTCCGTAAATTTTGTTTGGCAGGGGGAAGCCTGCAGTAGCGGTAAATGCGCCGCCAAGCTTGGGCATCTTGTTTGCGTTTGTAAGAACATCGTAGCCGCGCATATTGGCTTCGCTGACGGTTACGTCGTCGTTAAACTGCTTGTTCACTGCATAAGAGTTGGTTCTTGCGCAGCCATTAGCACCGCCGTTAGCGTGAAGCTTGGTTACAGAGTAGCTGTTCTGAATAACCTTGCCTCCGCCCCATACGCCTGCACCCATGAAGCCGGAAGCGTTTAGCTGAGCGCTGCCGGTAGCCTTCATTGTATACATATTGACAGCTTGGTTTGCACTGTTTTTAACTGTTATTTTTGAGGGGCCGTAGCCTACAAAAGCGGCGGTGAAATAGCCCTTCATGGTAACGTTCTGGCCAAGGTAGCAGCCGTCGAATTCTGCGCTTGCGCCACCACCGTTCATTTTACCGATAAATGCAGCAGCGGGACCGCTGGTGTTGATATAGACGTAGTCCATACCAAGATTTGTGATTTTTTCCCACTGATTGCTCTTATTTAACTTTATAAGGCCGGCAGGTGTACCGGTCTCGGCATAGCTGGCGGGACGTTCGTTCACGTAAAGACCATAAACCATATGGCCGTTACCGTCGAGCTGCATAAAGACCTCACCGGGAGTCCAGGTGCGAAGCTGGTATCCGGGGTTTACCTCACCTGTCTGCCAGTTAATCTGAGCAGGGTCGTTAAGATAAATATCGGTGAGAAGCTTGACTCTGGGCCAATTTTCAGCTCCTGCAGGAACAGTAGGCTGATTGGTCATAATCCAAGCAAACTGCTCGGGATTTTCGATGAGATAGGGGGCTTCAGCAGTACCCGAGCCCTTAATTTCTCCGCCGTGAGTGGTTCCGTCCCATACGTCGATTACGGGGGCAACAGAATTGCCACCCTCGAAAAGACGAAGCACGGGCAGACCCGAGGTGGTCATATAAACGTTGTTCCAGTCGAGAAGGGGCATAAGCTTAGAAGCAGAGGTGCCCTTCATAAGGGAAATATCCAGTTTAACGCTGGCGCCGGAATCCCAGCCCCAGGAAACGATATAGTTATTCTTAGCAACGCCGTTCCAGCCTGCGCCGTTACCCGAAAGGTTACCGGTAGAGCAGTAGCATCCGCTGAAGTTAGCACTTCTGCTTACACGGCCACAGCCCAGGATACCCATACGATTGGTGTTTGAAAAGGCAAGGTCGCTCGAAAGAAGGGTATCGTGCTTGTCGGAGGTGTTCACGGTACCGGATGCGTTTGCATAGCAGTTGGTGATATAGAGGCTGTTAACCTCGGTGCTGGCATCAAGACCAACAAGGCCGGTAAATCCGCCGTAAAGGGAAACCCCTGCACCTGCATAGGAGTAGCTGAGGCTTACAGGCTTTGAAGCCGAAGCGCCCACAACGGTACCAATTATGGCACCTACGATGCCTTCGGGCTGATTCTTAGCGTTTTCGCTGTTGGCATCAACACCCTCTAAGGCACTTGCAAAGGAGTTCTTAAGGGTGATGGTGGAATCTTCAAGACCGATTCCGGTAATGGTTGCGCCGCCGCCAACCAAGGGGAAGAGAGCGGCTGTAACATCCATCGAAGGCTCGGTATTTTCGGTGGTAACGTTTATAACAAGGCCGTAAACCTTATGGCCTGCACCATCGAAATGACCGCGGAAAACGGGAGAGTTGGCATCTTCTATTGCCACAGCTCCTGTCCACTGATTTTTAGCCCATATAGGCTTATCTACGTCGTTAAGGTAAATATTGTTTGCGAGTTTATAATATTTACCCTCGGTATCGGTGTCGCGAACCAGCTTATAAAGCTGAGCACCGGTTTTGATTATGTAGGGATCGTTCTGTTCGCCTGTACCCGACTCGTAAGAGAGGGCTTCGGTTCCGTCCCAAACAGAGTCTGCCGCAAAAATCGACATTCCCGCAAAGGTGGAAAGCAGAACGGACAGCGCCAACACCAAAGCCACAGAGCTTTTGACGAGTTTGCTTTTCTTCAGTTCCTTAAAAAACTTATTCATCGTTTGCATCCTTTCGATAAATTACTTAGATATGCGCCGATTATTCTTCGGGCTTCCAGGGGTTATCGCGCCTTGTGTAGAAGCTGCTGTCGTGCAGGCCGGTTTCGCTGGTCCAGATTTTGGACTTGGAATCCTTCTTCTGGTATACACGGTAATAGTCAACAGCGTAGTGTCCGGGAAGGGCGTCTAAATTGTCGCTTATCAGGTTGGGCTGGAATTCTGCATCGTCTGTAAATACGTGCATATTGAACATAAAGAATATGGGGTCGTCGTAGGCGGCCATATTTTTGTTAAGGTCGTAGGACTTTTTAAGGTCGAAGGTCATATACTTCTCGCCATCAACCCACATAGAGCACTCGTCATCCAGCCATTCGTAGCCGTAAATGTGATACTCGTTATCGAGGTTTTCGGGATTCTTGTAAACGTAGCTGGTTTTTTGCTCATCCCACTGGGTGTGGTTGTTGTTTTCGCCCTGTTCAAGGCCGTTTTCGGTCCAGTAGTTATAGCTGCCGTTATACCACTTATGTATGTTGGGAACTACGGTATCTTCAGTTCCGAAAATTTCGTAAATATCGATTTCTACGTTATATACCTGCTGACGGTATTTGCCGGGTTCGGTAGCGTCGGGAAGATAAGCAGAACCCGAAACGCCCCACCAAGAGGGCCAGAGTCCCTTTTCGAAGGGGATTTTGGCGCGGATTTCGGCATATCCGTAAAGGAAGTTCATGTGTCCTGCATGGGTGGTGGAATAGGGGGAGCGGTACTGGGTTCCCTCGCGCTTGGGATTGAAGTAACGGATTGCATAGATGTTAAGTCTTCCGTCCGAAACGTCGATATTACCGTTTTCCCAGGAAATTTCGTTCTTGGTAGAAGCGCCCATGTTCATATTAAAGTCCCATTTGGAGTAGTTTATGTCGGCATCCTCAAACTCGTCGCCCCATACGTAGTAGTAATCGCCTGCGAGTCCTTCGGGGGTAGCCTTGGAGGTAAAGTCGGTAGTGAGCTTAAAGGTGATTGCCTTTCCGGGAGCGGGAAGCTTACGGGCAAACTTTCTTACGGCAGAGTCAACGGTTACGTAGTGACCACCGTCGAACACCAGCTTTCCGTCCTTAACAGAAACCTCGATGTCAGCCTCGGCTATGTTCTTGTTAGACTGGCTGCGCTTGGTTTTACCTATAAGTATTTCCTTATCGGTTTCGGCAGTAGCGTCGGTAGCTATTTTAAGGGTCTTTTTATGAACCTCGGAATAGTACTTCTGCAGATACTCGGCAGACTTCTTGGCCTCGTTATCACCTGCGGGAATTACGATGGTGTAACCGTCGGGGCCTGCCCAGTCGACCGTATTGTACTCAAAGACACCGTCGGTATCTTTAACCTTTTCGGTCTCTTCCACCTTCTGCTCCGGATTAGGTCTCCAGGAAGTGGTGTCTGATGATGAGGGCTGGTTGGCCGTGGTATCGCCGCCGCAGGCAATAAGGCCCAGCGCCATAACGGCAACCATCAAAAGACAGAGGCTTCTTTTTACTAGTTTCATAAACATATCCTCCAAAATTGTTTTATAAATAAGTATGAAATGGCGATAGCGCCCACATCATACAACATACTTATACATGTACCATAATAACCGAAAGAAATCAAATTGTAAAGAGTCTTTTTGTGTATTTTTTATTTTTTTATTAACATCGTTTAAACACATATAAAAAACAGAACCGGGCAGAGAGAGACACTTCGTAAAGAAGTTGTCTCTCTTGGTTTTTATCTCTACAAAACAAATAACACTTTGCACAAGGGTTGTGAAAGTGTCATAGCGGGTTACATACTTTGAGAAAGGTAAATACTTGCCGAAAACAAAGAGTATTTTTCTCGGCAGGTAAAGTGATATTGCAAACTATCGTTTGCAGTGATATTTTTGCCTTACGGCAAAAGTGCTATTGAAACCTTGCGGTTTCAGTGATATTATATTCTCCCTTAAGATGTCCGAAGGACAATATCACTATGCGAAGCATAATACCACTGCGAAGCAATACCACTCGCCGTCAGGCGAATATAACTGAGGCGCACTTCCTTACGGAGTGCGCCTCGACGCTCGGTTCTGTTTTTTGTATGCGATTTATTTAATTGTGGGGTATTTTGTGGTGGTTATCCACCTTCCTGCCCAGTCAAGGTCGGGCATATTTGTTTTCGCGCTGCTGCCCTTCATAAGTAAAAGATCTAAAACGGTAACTCCGGTAAGTTCTACCGACGAGTATACGGCCGAAATCTCTTTGGGGACAAACTGCTTTCTGTAAGCAGGATATTCGGGAGACACGCAGCGAATTAGCTTGTAGTTACTGCTCCAGATATCGCCCACAATGCCGTTGCCGCGGTTATTAAAATCATCCGAGCCTGTGGCATTGCTTATGTTACCTGTAAAGATGCAGTCGCTTATCTCTACTCCGCCGCCGCCACCGCCAAAGATGCCGCCTACCGTCTGGCCTGTGAGATATACTGTGCTGTCTACCGAGCATCCGCTTATACGTAAATACTCTGTGGAGTTTTTACCTCCGCCCGTAATCATTCCCACAATTCCTCCAACGTAGCTTTTGCCCGAGAAAACGCAGTTGCTGAGCTTAACGTTACAGATGGTTGCCTTGGTGTTTACCTTTGGGAAAAGCCCAACAGGATTTTCAGAGGAAATCTCTCCCTCGGCAGGGCTTTCGTTAAGGCAAAGCCCCGAAACGGTATAACCCTTTCCGTCGAAGTGACCTGCAAAGCTCTTATTGCCGCCCGTCTCCCAAGGATTTCCCATTACCGCCCACATTCCGCCTGAGGTGTTGTTATCCTTTATGTTTCCGCCAAGCTCGAAATATGTGTCCGGCCAGTCGCTGCTGACAACCTTACGCAGTTCCTCTGCTGTGGTTATAATGAAGGGAGAAGCCTCGGTTCCCTTTCCGTTTTTAAACTCTCTTTCCTGGAATGAAAGATTTTCGATAGAGGGCACCGACACATCCTTACCGCTTATATCTTTAAATATGCGAAGCTTGGGGAATCCTCCGCTAACCGTTTCAAAGGTGTTGGAAAAATCCAGCTTCATACTTGATTTTGCACCGTTACCCTTCATTTTGGAGGTAGAAAGCTGAGTAAAGCTTTCTTCTCCTATAGGGGAGCGGGCGTCGGTATAAATATTGCTGTATACCTCGCTCTTCTTTGCTCCGCCGGTAAGCAGCTTGGATGCCGTATTCGAGTTTTTGCCGAAGTAGGGTGCATATCCTACCGAATAACAGTTTTTCATAGTGTAACTGCAGGTCCAGGAGGTGCCGATTATTCCGTTTACCCTTTCTTGCGTGTTAAGGCCGGCAACCTGAGCCTTAGAATAACAGTTTTCCAAGGACAGCGCAGGTCTGTCCTTGCTGCCGCCGTTGCAGTAGCCTATAATTCCGCCTGCTCCGTGGTTTCCGTTGGTGGTATACTGAACAAAAACCGTTTCGTCGACAAAGCAGTTTTCAAAAGAGGCTTCGTCTGCGGCATTAACAATTCCCGCAAAACCGCCTGCATACTCTTTGGCAAGGATAAAGGAATTTCTTATTCCGAGATTCTTTATCTTTCCGCCGCTGAATTTATTCATAAGGCCTGCGTTTTTGGGAGCGTTTTCAGGGTCGAACCAAATTCCGTAGATGCAGAATCCGTTTCCGTCAATACTGCCGACAAACTCTTCGGTAACCCAGGGGATGTTGTTTTTATTCTTCATCCAGTTTTTATCCGAAACGTCGTTTAAATATATGTCGTTCTGGAGCTGATAGCAATATCCCTTATCGCCTCCCTTGGTGAGGGCATAGGCAAGCTGAGAGGGTGTATATATAAGGTAGGGTAACTCCTCGGTTCCGCCACCCTTAAGGTCTCCGTCGGAAATCTTGCCTGTCCAGATTTTTTCCTCCTGCTCCTCTTCCTCATATTCTGTGTTGGGGTCGTCCTGAGGACGGTCATACGAGGGAGTGCCTTGGCTGTCGGAATCGGAGGAGGATTCCCCTTCTCCCGAGCTGCCGCTTTGAGAATCGTTATTGCTTTGGCCTTGTGAGGAGCTTCCGCCCTGGGTTGTGGAGGATTCGGCATCGCCGCCGCAGGCCGCAAGACTTGTAACCAAAAGTAAAGCAAGAGTTATGCACAAAAGCTTTTTTAATATGTTCATAAGCATCTCCAAAATATTT
>JAXJWR010000219.1:0-1784 GCA_036307905.1 Acutalibacteraceae bacterium | reverse complement strand
CCTTTGAAGGATTATTCCGAGTTTGGGTTCGAGCAAATGGCTGAATCTGACCGTGTTCGTCTTGAGGAAAAGAAAAAAATACGAAAAGCGTCAAATCTTGTAGGTATAGTTTATATTATCGTCTGGTTTTTGCCCTCGGTTTTGGCAACGGGACTTATGGACCTTACCAAAATTATTTTTGGAGGCAGTGTCGGGGGCGAGCTTTTGGGCGACCCTGCATATCTGCTTTTTTTGCAAACCGTATTGTCCATAGCAATGTTTACGGCACCCTTCCTTATAATTCCCCTTAGAACGGGTAAAAAGCGAGTCCAACTGATGAGCCTTGAAAAGCCCCGCCGCGAATTGTTTTTACCTCTCGTTTTGGTGGGTGTGGGAGTTTCGGCCTTTGCAAATATTGCAACAAGCACGGTGTCGAGCATATTCAGCGGTTTTGGAATAGAGTTCCTTGCCCCGAAAATTGACTACCCCTCAGGCTTTTTCGGACTAATCATTTCGGTGTTGGCCGTTGCGGTGACCCCCGCCCTTGTAGAAGAATTTTCTATGCGCGGAATGGTGATGGGACATCTAAGAGAGTTTGGCGACGATTTCGCCATATTTGTGTCGGCCGCCGTATTCGCTATGATTCACGGCAACCTTGTGCAGATTCCTTTTGCCTTTATTATGGGGCTTATTATAGGATATGCCGTTGTTAAAACGGGTTCGCTGATAACCGGTATCGCCATTCATTTTATAAACAATTTCGCATCTGTAATTCTTGATATGATTGTCGAGGGAACCTCCTCAACCTTTGTTAAAATCTCGATTACGGCGGTTTATTTTGCAGTTTGTTTCTTGTGTGGCTTTATAGGACTGTTTCTTGCCAAGAAATATAAAAGCGACCTCTGGGAAATGGATAAGACCGAATCTAAACTATCTCTGGGTCAGAAGATAGGATATTTCTTCAGTTCGCCTGCCATTATCGTTGCCATTGGCACAGCGGTGGTTGATTCGCTGCAAATGATATATATTTCCTAAAGTCTGCGATAGATTGTTTCACGTGAAACAATGGATATAATTTAGAATCCAAACGGAGAATTATATGAATAAAGAATTTATGAATCAGGCCATTTCTATGGCTAAGCTGGCCGCCCAAAGGGGCGACGTGCCGGTGGGTGCCGTTTTGGTGAAGGATGGCGAGATAGTGGGGAAGGGACTAAACCGCCGTGAGGCCGAAGGAGACCCCACCGCCCACGCAGAGATTGAGGCTATAAGACAGGGCGCCCAAAAGTTGGGCGGCTGGCATCTTGAGGATTGCGAGCTTTACGTCACCTTGGAGCCTTGCCCTATGTGTGCCGGTGCTATCGTCAATGCCCGGATCCCTACGGTGGTATTTGGGGCGTCTGACGACAAATGCGGTGCCTGCGGAAGTGTGTGCGATTTGTTTTCTATGGACTTTAATCACCACCCCCAAGTGGTGAAGGGCGTATGCCAGGAAGAGGCGGCAGCGCTGCTCACAGACTTTTTTAAGGATCTGCGGGAGAAGCTGAAGGACCGCCCAAAGTGGAAGAAAAACCCGTAAATAGATACAAGGGTTGCTACCTGTGGTAGCAGCCCTTTTTATTTTACACAGAATTCCCCACATCCGTCAAAAATCAGAGATTTTTGCCACCTTCTCCCCAGGGAGAAGGCTTTGGTGTGTTGCAAATTTGTTTTTTCGCATTTTGACGGTTGGCGGCTTTTTTGACACTCTGAAAAGCCTCCCTCGTCAGAGGGAGGCTTTGTGTTACTGCAGCATTCTATTGAAT
>JAXJWR010000218.1:0-4213 GCA_036307905.1 Acutalibacteraceae bacterium | reverse complement strand
GGTTTCGCCTCCGCTTACTATGATTTCGCCGTTAGAGTCGATTCCGTCGCCCGAGGCATTTATGCAGAGTTTTCCACCCGTAATTTTAACAAAGCTGTCGGAGGAGGCAAACATATCGGGACGCATACCGCCACCAAAACCACTTTGGTCGTTTCCGCCTGCCGCGTTGATTCCATCGTCGGAGGAGGTAAGATAGGTTTCGCCTCCCGAGAGGGTTATGGTAGTAGCCTCCAGACCTTCGTAGCTTTCTGTTATATTAACCTTGCCGCCGGATATTTCCAGGTCGGTTTCGGCATGGACGGCATCATCACCGCTTTTAATATCGAAGCTTCCGCCCGAAATTACCAATGCATCGTTGGAATGAAGGGCATCGTCTGCGGAATCGGCAGAAAGCTTACCGCCCGAAAGGGTCATTTTAGTGCCCGATTTGATTCCTTTGGCGCTAAGGTCGTCGGTGCCCATAAACTGCTGATCAAAAAATCCGTGGCCACCCAGCTGGCTTTTACTGCCTTCGGCAGCTCCGCCGCCCGTTTTCATAGTATAATCTCCGCCTGTGATTTTTACATATCCCGATGCGGAAATACCGTCGGAACCGGCGGTTATATTATAGCTTCCGCCGCAGGCATAGAAAAATCCCAGGGTGGTATCGGCAAGGTTTTCGGCGTGGAATCCGTCCTTATCGGAGGTTATTTGAAAATCTCCGCCTGCAACACGCAGACTGTCGTTAGCCGAAAATGCGTGTCCTAAAGAAGTAACCTTGCAGTTTCCACCTGTTATAAGGAGATTATCCTTTGAAACTACCCCGTGGCCTTTTTCGCTTGTTATCGTGGCTGAGCCCTTACCGTTTATAACCAGGTCAGCCTTGGAAAAGATAGCCCCGTCAACAAGGTTTGTATCGTCGGCCTGAAACTCCCCTTTTGAAGTAAGAATATTTTCACTTCCGTCGGCCAGGGTGACCGTAACCTTTTTAGCCTTTTTAACGTAGATGGCGGCCGTACCCTTTGCTTCAATATTTACTCCGCTGAGTGATAAAACTATTTCGGAGTTTTTGTCGCTGTCTACTATTATCTGTCCGTTTTTTATGCTGCCGCTTATAAGGTATTCTCCTGCTTTTGCTACGGTGAGTGTTTTGCCGTCAAGGGTGACCTTTACCGCATCGGGGCTGACATCCTGATCGAGATCCTCTTTCGTGAACATATCGGGGTCGGGCTCTGCCGTAAGGGAGGAGGAAGTATCTCCCGACGGGGATGAACTACCGCCCTTTTCGGTATCCTGAGAGCAGGCGGTAAAAGAAAGCAATAAAAGTACAGAGAGTAAAACCGCTGATACACTGCGATTAAAGCTCATTAAATCCGTCCTCCCGTCCGTTATAAAGAGCAACCTCAAGATTTCCGTTACGCACCCTTATATCATCTATAAGAGCCTTTTCATCCTTTACGTTTTTAAGCACCACTTCATAACGTAGCTTAAACATACTGCCAAGGTTGGTGGTTTTTGCCTGAATAAGCTTATGGGATGTGGTGTATTTTTCGAAAATATCGGAAAACACCTCGGTATAGTTAAGCTCTTCGGGGATGGTGATTTTGAGCATACGTATTCGGTCGGAGGTTTTTCCGAAGCCTGCCAGGGTGTAGATAAGCAGTGCAGCCCCCAGAATCAAAGCGAAGAGCACCGCAAAGGCAAGATAGCCCATTCCGCAGACCAGACCCGTTCCCATAGCGAGGAATATTGCACCGATTTCGCGGGCGGTTCCCGGAACAGAACGGAAACGCACCAGACTGAAGGCACCTGCTACGGCCACACCTGCTCCGATATTTCCGTTTACCATCATAATAACCACGCAAACAATGGCGGGAAGAAGAGCCATTGTTACCACAAAGCTTTTTGTATACTTGGTTTTAATGGTGTAAACATAAGCAAGAAACGCTCCTATTATGAGGGCAGTGCCCACACAGTAGATAAAATCCATAGGGTCAATGTATCCGATACCCGTAGTATCGAAAATTCCTTTGAATAGCTTATCCATTATATTGTTCTCCTTTTACTTTTTTATATGCAGTTCCGTATTTTGAAAAGGGTTGTTTATAAATTTTATTTTCGCTTAGCACCCTAAGCAGCCAGAACGGTATGGCATTGGCAGACTTAAGCTCCATAATCACCTTGTCGGTGACCTGCTCGCCGTATATACCGCTTCGAAGGTCCAGGTCACGGGTGCGGAACAAAATGTTTGAATCGAAGGTGGCGCGAAACTCACCGCTTAAATATGCCTTTCGATGATATGTAACCACCATTGAGGGCGCGAGGGTTTTATAAAACTGTAAAAAATACTCGATTTCCCGGCCGATTTGGGTATCGGGAAGCTTTCCCGTTTCCAGAAAGCTAACGGCCTGACCATAGGTGGCGGGAAGCCTGCGTTTATACACGATTGAATCGTATTTCTTTTTAAGCTCGATAAAAGCGGGAGAATTGTCAGAGGGAACACCGTAACAGCGTAAACGGAGCTTCTCTTTATAGTCGGGCTTATCGATGGAGTTACGAATAAGACGTCCGTCGGGGGTGTCGTAATAAATATTAAGTATATCGGTCTCACCAAATGGGTCGACCTCCATATGCTTTTCGATTTCCTTTATAACGGTTTCGGCCTGATTTTGTGTGAGAATATACTTTAGCTCGTACCGTTTGAAAATGTTTTTAATCTTCGTAATCTCACCACCTTTTCTACATTTTAACACAATAAGACAAAAATTTAAAGAATTTGTTACGCATTTATAAATATTGATTTTTACAAAGTTGTTATGTATAATATACAAAACTGATATTTAAGGAAGTTTTATATGCTTATTTACGGAAAAAACAAATATTATGATGCTCTGCTTGGCCAGGACTCTTTAAGCGAAGTGCTGGCTTTCGGAGAAAAATACGGTATTGTAGGCGACCTTAACAAGGCAAAAATCGCCTGGCTTATTATGAACGACGAAAACCCCTTCTCCCTTGCTTGTGAGCGCACCAACACTTCGGGAACGGCTGACCTTTATGCTGTACGCGACCTTGCCTATTTACGCAGTCTTTTCTTCGGAGACTGTGAAGAGGAGCTTAAAAACTACACCCCCGCCAACACCCTTTTATCGGGGGAGGAGGCCAGAATTGGCCGTATGATAACCGATTTTTCGGCAAAGCTTGAAAAGGCCGCCACCGAGGAGGATTTTTTCCATGAGGTCAAGGCCTTTTATACAGCCTACGGTGTGGGAGATTTCGGACTGAACAAAGCCTTCTATATGTTGGACGACGGTCGACTGGTTCCTGTTTCGCATATTAAGGAGGTTTCCTTCGCCGATATTTACGGCTATGAAAGCCAAAAACAGCGCCTTATACAGAACACCGCCTCCTTTACGTCGGGCGGCGGCGCTAACAACGTTTTACTCTATGGCGACAGCGGAACGGGAAAATCTACCTCCATAAAAGCCGTTTTAAATATGTTTTACGAAAAGGGTCTTCGTATGATACAGGTGCAAAAGCATCAATTTGTGCATCTCGGTGCCCTTACCGAACAGCTTAAACGTCGCAACTACCGTTTTGTAATTTATATGGACGACCTTTCTTTTGAGGATTTCGAGGTTGAATACAAATACCTTAAAGCGGCCATTGAGGGCGGTCTTGAGGAAAAGCCCGAAAACGTACTTATTTACGCTACCTCCAACCGCCGTCACCTTATAAAAGAGACCTTCAGCGACCGTGAAGGCAGTGACGACGTACACAGAAATGAATCTATACAGGAAAAAATTTCCCTTTCCGACCGTTTCGGCCTTTCACTTTTCTATCCGAAGCCTGCTCAGCAGGAGTATTTTGAAATAGTAGAGCATCTGGCCGAGCGAGCAGGTATAACGGCCGACAGGGACGTGCTTATTGCAGAGGCGCGCAAATGGGGCGTTGCCCACGGAGGATATTCGGGCAGAACCGCCACCCAGTTTATTGAACAGTTTAAACAATGCTAAAAAAACACACAAGTGGTATTTTAATATCACTTGTGTGTTTTTTGTTATTCGGTAACTGTGGTTTCGCTTGAAGTTTCTTCTGAGCTTTCGTTTTCGGAGGAAAGCTCATCTGAGGGAGTTTCTTCGGAAGAGGTAACCTCGGAAGAAGGGTTATCCGATGAAACATCGTCGGAGGAGGTGTTGTCCGAAGAAGTATCGTCGGTTGTGGTATTATCCGACGG
>JAXJWR010000217.1:0-2738 GCA_036307905.1 Acutalibacteraceae bacterium | reverse complement strand
TCGTAGGCCACCGACATATCAAAATAGAGCTGCTCGGTAAGCTCATCCAGTCTATAAAGGGCATAGCGCACAGCCGTCTCGTCGCACAATGAGCCTGTGTAAAAATAGTTGTGAAGTATATAATCGGTGTTTTCGTCGAGATATATTTCGGTATGATTGGTGTCAAGTCCCTGTACCATCTTTCCGTTCAGGTAGACAAGGCCCTGAGGATTTGTCGCATCCCACTGACCCTCGTGTCCTGTGGTGCATTTTATATAGTAGGAGGAGTTTTTCTCGGCCTTGGGAGTTTTGAAGGAAAAGCGGAACCAAGCGTGCTCGTCCCGTCCGTAAATTTTATCCTTCGAATTATAGGGCAGCCATCCGTTTTCGGGCGGTGTGTTTCCCTGCTTGTAGTCGCAAAGGGCATATTCCATTTCGTCGAACAGGTAAAGCTCCCTATTTGCGGCAGTATAAAGATTTTCGCAGGTTATTTTGATTTTTTCTTTAATAAAGCTCATATAAAACACCTCTTGAGTTCATTTTTGTTTATTGTATAACAAAATAGGTTGAATTACAAATAGCATTGTGATAATATATTTATGGTATTTTGATATTTTAGGTGATGAAATGAACTCGAAATTGCTGACAGCCGAACGCTTTGTCGATAGAAACACAGGCTTTACATATCGCTACGTCTTTAGCGATACCGAATATTTCAGACCGCATTATCACGACTATTTCGAGCTTTTTATTATGCTGGACGGCAATGCCGTACATATGGTAAACGGCGCTGAAATCCCACTAAAAAAGGGGTCGCTTGTTTTTATACGCCCATTTGATAATCACGATTATATAAGCGTAGGCGGCAAGCCCTTTTCTATGCTTAATATTGCTTTTTCACAGCAGATATGCGATATGCTTTTTAAATATTTGGGTGACGGTTTTAAAAAATCTCATTTATTGGGAGCGTTTTTGCCACCTGAAACTCACCTAAATGAATATGAGTTTAAAAGATTTAACAAACAGATGGACAGCATAAGAGCCATTGACCCCAAAAGCTACTCGGAGCTTTCCACCGCACTTCGAATACTGCTTTTCAGGGTTTTCACAACCTATTTCGGTGATAATTTTGAGGAAACCGAAGAGATTCCCCTTTGGCTTGAAGAAATGTGTAATCAGGTAAAACGTAATGGAAATTTTGCAAATGGCAGCGAATACTTCTTTTCCCTTTCGGGCAAGAGTCGGGAGCATATTTCCAGAATGATGAAAAAGCATTTTGGACTTACGGTGAGCGAATATATAAATTCTTTACGGCTTAATTATATTGCAAATATGCTTATAAACAGCAATCACAGTATTTCACATATAATATTTGAAAGTGGCTTTAACAATATAAGCTGGGCGGCAGAGCAGTTTAAAAACAAATACGGAATAACTATGATAGATTACCGAAAAAACGCAAAAAAATAACGTGGGTATCCCACGTTATTTTTTTAGCAAGAAATCTATTAAACGAAGATTTTACTTTTATAGCCTGTGGCAAAGTTTTTATAAAACTCGTCGGAAATATCGTACCCGCTTAGTCGCATACATTCTACGCAGGCTCCGTATACCGGCGGCAATTCGGGGATGAAGAAGGTATCCCCTGTTTTTTGGCTGAGCAGTTCAACAAAGCGAGGATTTTCAAACAAGCTTCCCCTTGCCACAATTTCACCCGATACTCCGTATTTGGCCTTGGCGATACTTATAAGCGTTGCAAGACGGGAAACGTTTTGGTCGAGTATTTCGGCCGCCACCTTATCACCCATTTTTTCGGCCTCGAATACGGTTTTTGAAAGGGAAGCAATATACTTTTTACCCTTATCGTACACCATTGAAAGAGCCGAAGAAATATCGGCACCGATTTCATCCCTTAACAATTCGGAAAGAATTGTATCTTCCCCCAGACCGTCGTTTTTAGCAAGTGCCGCGGTAACGGCATCACTTCCTATATCGTAGGCGCTTCCCTTCTTATCGAAAAGGTAGCCCCATCCACCCAAACGATATTCTACACCGTTTTTTCTGACAAAAACCACCGAACCCGTGCCTGCGCTCAGCGCTATGGAGTTTTCGGGGTCTTTACCAAAGGCCAGAATATTTACCGCATCGGTACCATTAAATACCCTGAACTGCTTATACTTTTTTGAAAGTATATCGTTAATTCGAAAGGCATTGTTTCCTGTGACACCACCTGTAATGCCCGCAAAAACCGCTTCTACGCGACAACCGCCGGCAATCAGGGTATCTATTCCGCCCGAAATAACACCCACACATCCGTCCACACCGATGTCGTTTGGATTGCAGGTATCAAGCACCAGCTTGCGGTGTACGTTTCCGGAATTGTTAAACAGTACAAATTCTGTTTTTCTTCCATCGCCGTCTATTCCGATAAAATAATGGTTTTCCTCATAACTTCCCACAAGAGAATCTACCGAAACACCGAAAAATTCAGCCAGCCGGCATACGTTTTCGAGGTCGGGTGGAGTTATTCCCCTCTCCCAAGCGGAAATTGCCTGAAAGCTTACAAAGAGGCTTTCGGCAAGCTGTGACTGGGTTATTCCTACCGCTTCGCGGTGCTGTTTTATTGTTTTTCCAAGACTTACTTTATCAAACACGGCTTCACCCCGCATAATAATACTATTTAATAGTATAAAGCAAAAATTGAATATTGCAATAAAAACTTAATTTATTTTTTAGGTTAAATTCAATTACAGGTTGAG
>JAXJWR010000216.1:0-2388 GCA_036307905.1 Acutalibacteraceae bacterium | reverse complement strand
TACTGTATACCAGCGCGTTGCCGCCGCCGGCGAAAAGCCTGCAGGAGTTAAGAGTGAAGGCGTATCTATCACCCTCCCCAGAATTAACCATGGTACAGAGGATCCGTCCGCTAACTATTCTTCAAGAACAATTAAAATATCTACAAGAGGCGGCAACACCGAAAATTACGTAACTACTGATGCCAAGCCCTCTAACCTTGTTAATTTCGAAACCAGCACTGTAAAGATTGACGGCCAAGAATTTGCAAGTATCTTCGTCGGCGATAAGCTCCAGAACACACACTGGTGGAGAGACTACAAATTTGACTCCCCGACAGGCACAGGTGTTCAGATTAATGACGTTTACCTTAAGTCCGAGGGCGTTGACCACAAGATGCAGGTAGGCTACGGCCACGGCGATTACGAGTTCACTAAGCCCGGTGAATACCGCATTGTTACCAACATCGGCGGTACCGAGTACGAGCTTGCCCGTTTCCAAGTTTTCTGGCCGACCCAGGACATAATTGACCAGCTCGTTGAAATTTCTCGGAACGGTGGTCCTTTCTACTACGAGAGGCAAAAGGTTAACCTTGTTGTAAACGATACAACCGGTAAATTCTGCGACTATGTAGGTACCGACGTTATGGAAATTCACGTTTCCGACTCTATCTACATCGAAACTCTTTGGACAAACTACCTTTTCGAGTACCGCAAGGGAGACAAAACCTACCAGGGTACCGTTGAGGACATCTATATCTACGGCGTAAAGGGCGCCGCTTCCGGTTATAACGGCTATGTTCCCAGCTCATTTGGCCAGGACGACATGTATGTTGAAGTCGAAACCGGCTACGGCGCAGGATTCGACGTTAACAAGCCCGAAAACCTCGAAAAGCCCATTGTAACCTTGGAAAAGACCGGTACATATGCTGTTTACGGTAACGTTAAGACCGGTAGCACGGTTACATCTGTTTACCTTGGTACCTTCGTTGTAACCGCAACACCTACCGAAAACAAACTCAACGAGAAATTCACAAACTCCAAGGGCAAGTATGATAACATCGACGATCATCTCTATGCTTATCAGCCCCGCGAAATCAAGTATTACGTTGACACTCCGAGCAGCTACCTCGGCCAGTACCTCTCATTCAGCGAGGACTGCAACAACGTATTCTATGTAACCGATAAGCTTGTAAACGGTGGCTACTGGAGCAACAACACCTTCGACTATACCGACGTATATGGCAAGGTTCATACCGGTAAAATCTTTAACGCAAAATATATCCTCGTTACCGAATCGGGCAACAAGGAAATGGGTTGGGCACAAGCCGGTTACGGTAACTCCAACGCTTACTCAAGCGAACCCTTCGAGCTTACCGAGCCGGGACTTTGGATGATTATCGGCCAGCAGATTGAAGACGACACCAACGGTAGAATCAACAATATCGTAATGGCCACCTTTACCGTTCTCCCGCTTGAAAGCGATGACCCGCGTGGCACCGGTGACCAGTTCACCGCTGTTTCAAAGGCTCTTAGATGGAACGGCTCCTTTAACAAGGACGACTTCAGAAACGCTAACCCCGACGATGCCAACGACGCCGGAACATCATACATTGACGCCAACGGCTATCTCTATGTTCAGCACGATCCCGCAACCCAGACCAAGACATCCGCTACAATAAGAACTATTGCTCCGCTCCGTCTTGGTACATTGTTCAATGTAGCCGCAACATACGCAAAGAACGTTGAAGTAGGCTCTACTACCGACGACAAGTTCAGCGTTAAAATCGGCGGCAACATCAGCAACAGCCTTGAATTCGTTGTTGAATACAACAACGGTCTCGGCATTTACCAGGGCAAGCTTTCTTACCAGGGTGCTGTAATCGGCGAGATTGACTTTACCGATGATTACAACTCTGCAATCGGTACTTATAATATCGAAAACAAATTCGGTAAGATTACCGTTTACAGAAACGACAAGGCTCTTGCCTTCGTTTCCACCGCAACCGGCAAGGAAGTAACAACCTTCGATATCAGCAAGGACTACTACTTCAACGTAGCTAACGTTACAATCGGCGTAAGCGGCCAGGGTAGCTACATTCCTTACCTCAACATTAAGCCGGTTGACCCGACCGTAATCAACCTTGACAAAACAATCTCCTTCGAGAAGTTCGATACCGAAAACTTCAAGGGCAACACAGGTAGCATTAGAGACGGCGCTCTCCACGCAACCGGAAGAGACATGCCGACCATCACAACTACCGCTCCTTACAATCTCGGTAACTCCTTCTCGGTAGCCACCGGCTTCTGGAGAACAAACGGATTTACCAACTACTATGGTGAAAAATATCGTTTACAGGTAGGCGATATTACTCTCCTCGTTGGTAGTGAAAAGAATGGCGACAGCCACTG
>JAXJWR010000215.1:0-2410 GCA_036307905.1 Acutalibacteraceae bacterium | reverse complement strand
GTAAGACAGTTGAAATAGTCGTCGATAAAAATAAGCACACCAAACAGGAAGGTTGCAATAGAAGCGCCAACCTTGGTTTTTACGTGCTTGGATGCCCAATTTCCGAAAGCCTGAGAACCGCCGGCTTTATTTATGAGGGCAACTACAATTCCGAGAATAACAAGGAATGCAAAAATACCTGCTGTACCCGAAACTGCCGATACCATACCATCGCTAACGACAGAATCTAATGTATGTATAGGATTAAAGCCCGTATACAGAAGTCCGCCAACAAGAATACCGACAAAAAGCGATGAATATGCCTCTTTAGTAATAAGGGCAAGTCCGATTGCCACAACGGGCGGGAATAGTGACCATAACGTTCCCACAGGGTTGGTGATAGAACCGGTAAAGGCGCAAAGCACACCAAAGCCAACTACGAAAGCGATTATGAGTACATTTGTAATGACTTTTTTTGCTGACATAAATTTAACCTCCAAAAAAATAACCACGGCATACGCATACCGTGGCGAAATACAAAAACAGGATAGCGCAACACATAAGTGACAGTTCATTACATATTCTGTAATGCCCCAGCAATTAAACTTCGGTAAAAATTTAACGCTTCGGCAACGTTTCCTTTCGTCGGGAGGGTTACCGCCCTGTTTTCCGATTACTTATAAACATTGCAACCTCTATCTAATTTACCTTAGAATATTAACATATTATGAATATAGTGTCAACATAATTTTTTCTTTTTCGACACTGTCTTTCGGTCGGTAAGCTGAAAGCTCATTCTTATGAGCGGATAAATCTCTTCTGCAGGCACTGTTCCATCCAAAAATACGGATATCCAATGTTCTTTGTTCATATGCCAGGCAGGAAAAACTCCTTTACTGTCAATCAAAGAATAGCTCAGCATCGGGTCGCATTTAAGATTTATAACATCTGTCTTTTGGTCGGAGCAAAGACCAAATTTTGTTTTAGGTAGCTGTTTCATATAAGCGCCAAACCACTTTTTTGTATCGCTGTGGCGAATAGCAGCAGTATCGTCATTTTGCCACAAATACTCAGGCTCTACACCGTAAACCGTTTTGATATGTTGAAGAATTTGTTTTGAAACATCAGCCATTATACCCACCTCTATTTGATGATACCACAAAAGTGATGATAAATCCATAAGAAAAAGCAGGCGGTTTCCGCCTGCTTTAGTTATTGTTTTGTAACGATATATTCACCGTCTTTAAAGCTGATATTGATTTTATCGCCTTTTGATATACTGCCGTCGAGAAGCTTTTCGCTCAGAAGATCCTCCACATTAGTTTGAATGGCTCTTCTGAGGGGACGAGCACCATATACGGGGTCGAAGCCGATTTCAGAAACTTTTTCGGTAACGCTGTCGTCAAATGTTACTTCAACACCTACCGACAGAGCACGCTCGGAAAGTCCTTTTAGCATATTAACGGCTATTTTTTCAATATCTTCTTTGGAAAGCTTATGAAAAACGATAATATCGTCCAGACGGTTAAGAAACTCGGGACGGAATTCCTTTTTAAGCTCTCCAATAACCGTTTCTTTAATCTGCTCTTCATCTCGATCAACATCGTTTCTTCCGAATCCCAGAGAAGTCCGTTTTTCTGTGATAAGACGAGCACCGATATTAGAGGTCATAATAATTACGGTATTTTTAAAGTTAACGTTTCTGCCCTGTGAATCGGTGAGAATTCCATCATCGAGAATTTGGAGCAGCATATTAAACACATCGGGATGTGCTTTTTCTATTTCGTCGAACAGAATTACGGCATAAGGAGTTCTTCTTACCTTTTCGGTTAGTTGACCTCCTTCGTCAAATCCGACATAACCGGGGGGCGAGCCTATAAGTTTAGATACTGTATGCTTCTCCATATATTCCGACATATCCAAACGAATCATAGCCGATTCGCTGCCGAACATTGCCTGAGCCAGCGCTTTACAAAGTTCGGTTTTACCCACACCGGTAGGACCGAGGAAGATAAAGGAACCAACCGGACGTTTTGGATCTTTAAGTCCTACCCTTCCCCTTCTTATTGCCTTTGATACAGCCTTTACTGCCTCATCTTGGCCTATAATACGTTCGTGCAGAATATCCTCCATACCCAGTAAGCGTTGACTTTCTTCCTTGGTAAGCTGTGCTACGGGAACTCCTGACCAGCCCGAAACAATCTCGGCTATTTCTTCGGCAGTAACAACACCGTTTGCATTGGATTTTTGAAGTTTATTTTCCTCTCTTTTATCCGAGAGCTTTTCCGTAAGCTGCTTTTCGCGATCGCGAAGGGTTGCTGCCTTTTCAAAGTCTTGGGCGTTTATGGCATCTTCCTTTTCGGCGGAAACCTTCTTAAGTTCTTCTTCAAGCGCCTTGACTTCGGGAGAGGTTTTTGTTGTTCTTATTCTT
>JAXJWR010000214.1:0-1147 GCA_036307905.1 Acutalibacteraceae bacterium | reverse complement strand
GCCGAGCGTCTTCGCATCAAGGAAAGCGACCGCATAAAAACTACCCTTGCCGCCTTAAATGCTATGGGCATTAAAACCGAGGAGAAGACCGACGGAATGATAATATATGGCGGTTCTCCCAAAGGCGGCATCATCGATGGCGCTAACGACCACCGCATAGTTATGGCATTTGCGGTTGCCGCAGCCTTTGCCGAGGGCGAAAGTACCATACTCGGTGCCGAGGCTATAAACAAATCGTATCCCGAATTTTTTGAAGATTTTAAAAGAATAGGAGGTAAAGCAATATGAAATCGAGTATAGGTTCCAAAGTAAGGCTCACCGTTTTCGGCGAAAGTCACGGCCCCGCCATTGGCTGTGTTATCGAAGGACTGCCCGCAGGTCATAAAATTGATTTCGATATGCTAAGCCTTCAGATGTCCCGTCGTGCCCCGGGTAAGGATAAAACCGCCACGGCCAGAAGGGAAGAGGATGCTCCGGAAATTCTTTCGGGTGTTCTGGAGGGCGTTACCACAGGCGCACCCCTGGCCATCGTTATAAAAAATAACGACACCCGCTCCCACAATTACGACGATTTAAAGATTCATCCGCGACCCAACCATTCCGATTACGCCGCCTTTGTGAAATACGGCGGATATAACGATATAAGGGGCGGCGGTCACTTTTCGGCTCGTCTTACCGCACCCATAGTTGCCGCAGGTGCTGTCTGCAGAAGCATCCTAAAGAAAAAGGGAATTTCGGTGGGCGGTCATATTTTAAACATCGGCTCGGTTTTCGATGCTCCATTCGACCCCGTAAAGGTTTCGGCAGAGGAGCTGGAAAATCTTTCATCAAAGCTTTTTGCCCTTAACCTCCCCGAAAAGGAAGCGGATATGAGGGCAGAGGTGGAGGCGGCAAGATTGTACCTCGACTCGGTGGGTGGCTCGGTAGAGCTTGCCGCAGTAGGACTCCCTGCAGGAATAGGCAACCCGATGTTCTGCGGTGTGGAAAACGTTATAGCGCAGGTGCTTTACGGAGTACCCGCCGTAAAAGCCGTATCCTTCGGCGCAGGTGCGGATTTCTCCCGAATGAGGGGAAGCGAGGCAAACGATCAGATGTACGTAGATGACCGCGGAGAGGTATGTTGCCTCACAAACAACTGTGGCGGCAT
>JAXJWR010000213.1:0-1212 GCA_036307905.1 Acutalibacteraceae bacterium | reverse complement strand
GCAGGCACAGGTGAAGGCATTTTCGTCCATAAGGCCCAGGTCTTTAAGCTGTTTTTCGTAGAAATCCTGCTTAGTGTACATAAACTTATTGAACACGAAATTCTGCAGGAAGGATGCGGGAACGTTTTTATCCAGAGGACGGGGGTCAACAGAAAATTTCTGCTGACTCATAACGCCTGCGTCCAGAAGCTGCTGCATAAGTTCATAAACAGGGGCCATTACCTTAAGACCGAAGGAGGTCACAAGGTGGTTATAGCTTGATGTGATAGGAACCAGTTTTTCAGCCTCGAAGGCATCTCCGTACATAACCATGGTTTTCATAACCTTGGCCATAGTTTCGCCCTTAGCGCCATCAAGTATGGCCTGTTGCTCGGGGGTTAGATACATATAAATCACTCCTTATATTTTACGGGAGGAGCAAGCCCCTCCCGTGAAGCTTTCGCAAATAATAAAAAGAAAGTATAAAATCGGTGTGCCTACGGCACTTATTATTTTACAGTTTCATTGCAACGTCCCAGGCGCCCCATATAACGGTGCGGAGGTTGCCCACGTTTGCGGCATCGCCGATAACGTGTACCTTGCCGCCCTTTTTAGCTATTGGTGCAGGATTATATCCTACCGAGAGAACAACAGAATCGGTAGCGTAGTTGAAAAGGTCTCCATCCTTGGATTTTAAGGTGACGAATCCGTCGCCAATTTCGCAGAGAGAGGTTTCAAGATATACGGGAACACCGTTTGTTTCGAAGAAATCACGCAGGTAGCTGGTATTTGCAAGGCAGACACCGGGGGTGGTGATGAGGTCGTCCTGCATTTCCACGATGGTGGGCTTTTTGCCACGAAGATACAGCTCGTAGGCAATTTCGCATCCTGTAAGGCCACCGCCGATAACCGTAACACTTTCCCCTACCTCGGCATTTCCGAGAAGGAAATCTACCGCTTCTACTGCCTTTTCAGCACCCTTTACGGGGATGGTTTTGGCGGTGGCACCTGTTGCTACGATAATTTCGTCTGCATCAAGAGCCTTTATGTCGGTGATTTCGGTGTTCAGCTTAACCTCGATAGGCAGTCTTTGAACCTCGCGGTTGTACCATGCGATAAGCTCGCGGTCCTTTTCCTTAAAGGAGGGAGCAGCCGCCGCTACGAATACACCGCCGAGTCTGTCGGTCTTTTCAAAGATGGTAACACTGTGACCGCGCTTTGCAAGGAGGATAG
>JAXJWR010000212.1:0-5930 GCA_036307905.1 Acutalibacteraceae bacterium | reverse complement strand
TTTAACGGCAGAGCAATGGATTTAAACTCTGTTTTCGAAGCAGTAGGCGCTTACAAAAACGGAACAATAGATGAGGAAGAGCTTGCCTTTGTTGAAGGCAACGCCTGTCCCGGTTGCGGCTCTTGTTCGGGAATGTTTACTGCAAACTCTATGAACTGTCTCTGCGAAGCCCTGGGTATCGCCCTCAAGGGTAACGGCACCATCCCCGCTGTTCACGGCGCCCGTCAACGTCTTGCAAAGGCTGCAGGCGAACAGGTTATGGAGCTTGTTAAAAATGATATTAAACCCCTCGATATAATTAACGAAAAGGCTCTTCGCAATGCTTTAACCGTGGATATGGCTCTGGGTTGCTCAACAAACTCTGCCCTCCACCTTGCCGCCATTGCTCACGAGGCTCATATTGATTTCGACCTTCATATGATAAACGAAATCAGCGAAAAGACCCCCAACCTCTGCCACCTTGCCCCTGCAGGACATCATCATATGCAGGATCTCGAGGCTGCAGGCGGCGTATATGCCGTTATGGGAGAACTTAGTGCCGCAGGCTTCCTTGAAACCGATGCCCTTACCGTAACGGGTAAAACCGTTGCCGAAAACATAAAGGGTTGCCGTTCAAAGAATACCGAGGTTGCAAAAACCGTTGCCGAGCCCTACACCAAAACAGGCGGTCTTGCCGTACTTTACGGCAGCCTTGCACCTAACGGCGCAATCGTTAAGCGTAGCGCAGTAGCAAAGGAAATGCTCACCCATACAGGCCCCGCCCGTGTATTTGACAGCGAGGAAGAGGCTATCAAGGTTATCTATGCAGGCGAAATCAAGCCGGGCGACGTGGTTGTAATCCGCTACGAAGGTCCTGCAGGTGGTCCCGGAATGAGAGAAATGCTTTCTCCCACTTCGGCAATCGCAGGAATGGGACTCGATAAAGAGGTTGCCCTTATAACCGACGGCCGTTTCTCGGGTGCTACCCGCGGCGCCGCAATCGGACACACCTCTCCCGAGGCGGTAGACGGCGGCCCCATTGCCTACGTAAAAGACGGCGATATGATTACTATCGACATTCCGAACTATACCATAACCCTTAACGTTTCCGAAGAGGAAATGGCCAAGCGTAAGGAAACTACTACCCTTAAAATAAAAACAGGACTTACGGGTTATCTTAAAAAGTATTCTAAAATGGTCAGCTCCGCCGATAAAGGAGCTATAATCGACATTTAACAGGTGACATTTATGAGCAGAATTAAAATTTTCGATACAACCCTCCGCGACGGAGAACAGTCTCCCGGTTGCAGTATGAACCTTGCTGAAAAACTGCAGGTGGCTTCTCAGCTTGAAAGACTGGGTGTGGATATTATCGAGGCAGGCTTTGCCATCTCTTCTCCCGGAGATTTCGAATCGGTAAAATCTATTGCCGAGCTGGTTAAAAACTGTTCGGTAGCATCACTTTCCCGTGCGCTGGAGAAGGATATTGACTGTGCTTGGGAAGCAGTTAAAAATGCCGCCGACCCCAGAATTCATACCTTTATAGCAACCTCTCCCGTTCATATGGAGTATAAGCTTAAAATGACTCCCGAGCAGGTTATCGAGCGTACCGCCGCAATGGTTAAGCATGCCGCAAAATATACCTCTAATATCGAATTCTCCTGTGAGGATGCAATGAGGTCTGACCCCGACTTCCTTGTTCGCGTTTGCGATGCCGCAATCAAAAGCGGTGCTAAGGTGCTTAATATTCCCGATACCGTGGGATATACAACCCCCAACGAGATGCGTGCAATGATTGAGTATCTCATCAAAAACGTGCCCGACAGCGATAAGGTAGAATTTTCTGTTCACTGTCATAACGACCTTGGTATGGCGGTTGCCAATGCCTTAGGCGGAGTCCTCGGCGGTGCACTTCAGATAGAGTGTACCGTAAACGGCCTTGGCGAGCGTGCAGGAAACACCTCCCTCGAAGAGGTTGTAATGGCAATGAATACCCGTCCCGACCTTTACGGCGAGCTTCCCAGAATCGACACCAAGCAGATTTACCGTACCAGCAAGCTGGTTTACAATATCATCGGTCAGTCTGCCCCCAATAATAAGCCCATCGTCGGCGCAAATGCCTTTGCTCACGAGTCGGGCATTCATCAGCACGGTGTTCTGGCAAACAAGTCCACCTACGAGATTATGACCCCCGAATCTGTTGGAATTCAGACCAATCAGATGGTTCTGGGCAAACATTCAGGCAAACACGCCTTCTCTGAGAGACTTAAAGAACTTGGATATGAACTTACCGACGACCAGATTGTTGATGCCTTCACTCGCTTTAAAGAGCTTTGCGATAAGAAGAAAACCGTTACCGATGGTGACATCGAAGCTTTAGTTACCAATACCGAGGTGGTAGACGGCAAGTATAAGCTGGTTTCCTTCGACGTTAAAACTATGGGTAAGGTTGGCGTTTGCTCATCTATCTGTTTAAAGCACGAGGACGAATTTGTCGAGCAGAAGAGTCTTGGTGACGGTGCTATTGATGCCCTCTATGCCGCAATCGACAAAATCGTTCAGCCCCCCGAGCATATGCTGGATAAGTTCAATATCAGTGCTGTTTCGGAAGGACAGGATACCCTCGGTGAGGTTACCCTTAAGCTTCAAAGCGGCGGCAAGACCTATTCGGGCCGCGGCCTTTCCACTGATATTATCGAGGCAGGCATTATGGCATACTTAAACGCAATAAATAAACTGATGCAATAAAGGAGACATACTAAATGGGAATGACAATGACCCAAAAGGTTCTGGCAGCACACTGCGGAGCCGAGAAGGTAGAGGCAGGGGAGCTTATCCTTGTAAATCTCGACCTCGTTCTCGGAAACGATATAACCTCTCCCGTTGCCATAGCCGAGTATAACAAACTGGGTATCGACAAGGTTTTCGATAATAAGAAGGTCACAATGGTTATGGACCATTTTGCCCCCAATAAAGATATTAAGGCCGCCGAGCAGTGCAAAATGTGCCGAAACTTCTGCGGCGCACAGGAAATCGAGCATTTCTACGATGTAGGACAGATGGGTATCGAGCATGCCCTTCTCCCCGAAAAAGGACTTGTGGTTTCGGGTGACGTTGTAATCGGCGCCGACTCTCATACCTGTACCTATGGTGCCCTTGGTGCCTTCTCTACGGGTGTAGGCTCTACCGATATGGCCTGCGGAATGGCAACAGGCAAGGCCTGGTTTAAGGTTCCTTCGGCTATAAAGTTCACCCTTAAGGGCAAGCTTAACAAATACGTTTCGGGTAAGGACGTAATCCTTCACATCATCGGACTTATTGGCGTTGACGGTGCACTTTACCGCTCTATGGAGTTTACAGGCGAGGGTGTAGCCTCACTCTCTATGGCCGACCGACTTTGTATGGCAAATATGGCCATCGAAGCAGGTGCCAAAAACGGAATTTTCGAGGTTGACGATGAAACTCTTAAATACGTTGCCGAACATTCCACCCGCAAGCCCGTTGTATACAAAGCCGACGAGGATGCTGTGTACGACGAAGAGTATGTAATCGACCTTAGCGAGATTGAGTCTACCGTTTCCTATCCCCACCTTCCCGAAAACACCCACCTTGCAAAAGAGTCGGGAGATATTAAAATTGACCAGGTAGTAATCGGCTCCTGCACCAACGGCAGACTTGAAGATTTAGTTGCCGCCGCAGAGATTATGAAGGGCAAAAAGGTTGCCGAAAACGTACGTTGTATTGTTATTCCTGCCACTCAGAAGGTTTATCTTGATGCAATGGAAATGGGACTTTTAAAGATATTTATTGAAGCAGGTGCAGCCGTTTCCACACCTACCTGCGGTCCTTGCCTTGGCGGACATATGGGAATTCTTGCCGCAGGCGAGCGAGCCGTTGCCACCACCAACCGAAACTTTGTTGGTCGAATGGGTCACGTCGATTCGGAAATATATCTCGCTTCTCCCGAGGTTGCCGCAGCAAGTGCAGTAACCGGTAAGATTACCGACCCGAAGGAGGTAATGTAATATGAAATTTAACGGAAACGCAATCAAATACGGCGATAACGTTGATACCGACGTTATAATTCCTGCCCGTTATCTTAACACTATCGACAAAAAAGAGCTTGCCTCCCACTGTATGGAGGACCTTGATAAAACCTTTATAACCCGCGTAAAAGAAGGGGATATAATGGTTGCAGGCAACAACTTCGGTTGCGGCTCCTCTCGTGAGCACGCACCCATCGCCATTAAGGAAAGCGGAATTTCTTTAGTTATCGCCAACAGCTTCGCAAGAATTTTTTATAGAAATTCCATCAATATCGGTCTTGCTATTATCGAGTGTCCCGAGGCCGTTGCAGGAATTTCCGAGGGCGACAAGGTTGAAGCCGACCTCGATAACGGAATTATCTACAACCGCACCACAGGGGCAGAATTTAAAACCAAACCCTTCCCCGAATTTGTTCAAAAAATCATTACCGCAGGCGGTCTTGTAGAGTCCATCAAAGCAGGAATCATTAAATAGGTGATAAAAATGAATTATAATATTGGTCTTTTAAAGGGTGACGGAATCGGTCCCGAAATCGTTTCCGCCGCCGTCAAGGTTTTAGAAAAGGTAGGGTCAAAATACGGTCATACCTTCAACTTTACCGATTATCTCATCGGCGGAATCGCCATTGATACGGTAGGAGAGGGTCTCCCTAAGGAAACCGTAGAGGGCTGTCTTGCTTCGGATAGCGTTCTGCTGGGCGCCGTTGGTGGCCCTAAGTGGGACACCCTCCCCGGCGACAAGCGCCCCGAAAAGGCTCTGCTGGGAATCCGTAGCGCAATGGAGCTTTATACCAACCTCCGTCCTGCAAAGCTTTATCCTGCTTTAAAGGATGCTTCTCCTCTCCGCTCCGACATCGTAGCAAAGGGCTTCGATATTATGATGGTGCGAGAGCTTACGGGTGGTATTTACTTCGGTGAGCGTGGTCGCAGAGAAGGCAAATATGGCCCTGAAGCCTACGATACCGAGGCTTACAGCGTTATGGAAATTGAGCGTATCGCAAGGGTAGCCTTCGAAACCGCAATGAAACGCGGCAAAAAGGTTATCAGCGTTGACAAGGCTAACGTGCTGGAATCCTCCCGTCTTTGGCGTGAAACCGTTCACAGAATAGCTAAGGACTACCCCGAGGTAGAATGTACCGATATGCTGGTAGATAATACCGCAATGCAGCTTGTAAGAAATCCTGCCCAGTTCGATGTGGTCGTAACCTCTAATATGTTTGGCGACATCCTCTCTGACGAAGCTTCCCAGATTACAGGCTCCATCGGTATGCTGGCTTCTGCCTCTCTTGGAGATACTACCAGAGGTCTTTACGAGCCTATCCACGGCTCCGCACCCGACATCGCAGGGCAGAACAAGGCTAACCCCATTGCTACTATTCTCTCTGCCGCAATGATGCTCCGCTATTCTTTCTCACTTATGGAGGAAGCAGACTGCATCGAAGAGGCTGTAAACAAGGTTCTCGACAAGGGCTACCGTACCGCAGACCTTGCTATGGGTCGCGATATTCCCACCCTTTCCTGCACCGAAATTACCGAAAAAATTCTTGAAGAAATTTAAATCAAATTTAACCTACGGCCATCAAATGGACGACCGCAAGGTTTGGAGGTTAAAATTATGTTAGATATTAAAATCACAAAAACTACCACTCCCAAGGCAAAGCCCGAAAAGGGTGCGCCTTTAGGCTTCGGAAAAATCTTTACCGACCATATGTTTGTAATGGACTACACCGCAGGTTTGGGCTGGCACGACCCCAGAGTTGTTCCCTTCGAGAACCTCTCTATGTCGCCTGCCGCAATGGTTTTCCATTACGGACAGGAAATGTTCGAGGGACTTAAGGCCTATGTGGGCGCCGACGGAAACGTTTATATGTTCCGTCCCGATATGAATGCAAAGCGCACCAACAA
>JAXJWR010000211.1:0-1171 GCA_036307905.1 Acutalibacteraceae bacterium | reverse complement strand
TCCTACACCTCCGCCTACAACGGCAACCTTACGTCTGCCCTCGGTCTCGGTAGCGCGACCCAAGGGGCCTGCAAAATCACAGATGCTGTCGCCAACCTTTTTAGAGTTAAGAAGCTTTGTGGTAGCGCCTACTATCTGAAAGATTATTTTAACCGTTCCGGCCTGCCTGTCAAAGCCCGCAATGGTGAGAGGAGTTCTTTCTCCTTCTTCGTCCACACGCAGAATGATAAACTGACCCGCCTGTGCTTTTTTTGCAACGAAGGGCGCCTCAATGTCCATCATGGTGACGGTGGGGTTAAGTTCTTTTTTTGCAACTATTTTGTACATTTTGTCCTAAACACTCCTTTAGTAGGCTAAATTATATTTTATCATACTTTTTGCTCGACTGCAACACGTAGAGTTTTATTTTTGTATAAAAAAAGCGCTGTTACGCAAAATATTTTTATGAAAAAGAAACTTATTATAACAATTTTCGGTATTATTACCGGTTTTATCAACGGTCTGCTGGGAGCGGGCGGCGGTATGTTGGCCGTTCCTGCACTTAAAAAAATAGGAATGGAGCAGAAGGATGCTCACCGAAATGCCGTTGCGGTTATTCTGCCCATGACGGTGCTTTCGGCCGTGCTTTATATGGTAAACGGACGGGTCACTCTGTCGGATGCACT
The DNA here is from genome assembly GCA_036307905.1 of Acutalibacteraceae bacterium. Taxonomy (GTDB): domain Bacteria; phylum Bacillota; class Clostridia; order Oscillospirales; family Acutalibacteraceae; genus SFWF01. Next base: position 506 of record JAXJWR010000211.1, on the reverse strand, counting down.
ACCCTTTATTCCCTGGGGGCTGGGGGGCGCGGTGCTGGGCACCTTTTGTCTGAAAAAAATATCGGGCAAGTGGCTGGGGATTATCTTCGGCGGATTTATGATTTACGCAGGAATTAGGATGATTATGCGATGAGTGAAATGATTGCAGGCTTTTTATCGGGAATTATCGGTGCGATGGGGCTGGGCGGCGGTGCGGTACTGCTTATTTACCTCACCCTTTTCGGGGGTGTAGACCAACTGAAGGCGCAGGGAATAAATCTGCTGTTTTTCATTCCCATAGCGGTTGTTTCGGTAATAATATATGCCTTTAAAAAACAGATTAAATGGAAAACGGTTTTACTGTTTTCCGCCGCAGGTCTTGCCGGTGCGGCCGCGGGAGTATTTATCTCCGAGGCGGTAGGTTCTTCCATTCTGGGCAAGATATTCGGCGGAATTCTTATAGCGGCGGGAATCTGGCAGGCGATTTCGGCATTTAAAAAGCAGTAGCACATAATGATATGCACCCC
>JAXJWR010000210.1:0-3570 GCA_036307905.1 Acutalibacteraceae bacterium | reverse complement strand
GGTCAGCAGCAGCGTGTTGCTATTGCGCGCGCACTTGCTAACGAGCCGCGTGTCCTTTTACTTGACGAACCGCTTGCCGCCCTTGACCTTAAGCTTCGCAAGGATATGCAGGTCGAGCTTAAGAAGATACAGCAGTCCCTTGGAATTACTTTTATTTTCGTAACACACGACCAGGAAGAAGCTCTAACAATGTCCGATACCGTTGTTGTTATGGACGGCGGTAAAATACAGCAGATAGGAACTCCCAAGGACATCTATAATGAGCCTAAAAACGCCTTTGTAGCCGATTTTATCGGAGAATCAAACATTCTTGATGGTATAATGAAGGACGACTATATTGCTGAATTTTCGGGTCATAGATTCAACTGCCTTGACAAAGGTTTTGCCAAAAACGAACCCGTTGACGTTGTTGTACGACCCGAAGACGTAGATATCGTTGCTCCTGAAAAAGGAATGCTTACGGGTGTAGTTACCTCTATAACCTTCCTTGGCGTACATTACGAAATTATTGTTGACATCGGCGGCTTTAAATGGATGATACAGACAACCGACGAAGCCTTCGAAGGTGATACCGTTGGATTGTTTATCGAGCCTGATGCTATTCACATTATGAAAAAATCTGAATATTCCGGTAAGTTTGGTGATTACAGCAGTTATAGTGACGAGATCGATCACCTTAATGATTCCGAACCTGTGGAGGATGCAAACGATGAAGAAAACATCGATTGGTAATCCACACGTCGCATCGCCCTACGTAGTATGGTCCGTAATATTTATAATAGTTCCCCTGCTTATGGTTGCTTATTACTCTTTTACCGATGCTGCCGGGAACTTTACTTTGGATAATATTGCGAAAATTGTCGAGTTTAATTATTTAACGATATTCGGCGAGTCGATTTTGTATGCATTTTTTGCAACAGTAATAACACTGCTCATCTCGTATCCCTTGGCATACTTTATGACAAAAACCAAGCTTAGCACACAGGCCACCCTTATGCTGCTTGTTATGCTTCCCATGTGGATGAATCTGCTTATTCGCACCTATTCTCTGTCCAACATACTTGAGCGCAACGGAATCATTAACACCCTGCTTGAATCAATCGGGCTCGAGAAGGTTCAGCTTATAAACACTCCCGGTGCCGTAATTTTGGGTATGGTTTACAATTTTATACCTTATATGATTCTGCCTATTTACTCCATACTGTCCAAGCTCGACGGAAAACTGCTTGAAGCCTCTGCTGACCTTGGTGCGAACGGCTTTACAACCCTTCGCAGAGTGATAATCCCTCTTAGTATGCCGGGCGTTGTTTCCGGAATAACTATGGTGTTTGTACCCTCTGTCAGCACATTTTATATTTCTCAAAAACTGGGTGGTATCAGAAACGAGCTTATCGGTGACGTAATTGAGCAGCAGTTCAAACTAAACAGCAACTATAATCTTGGCGCTTCCCTATCCCTTGTGCTTATGGTAATGATAATCATCAGCCTTGCCGTAATGAACAAGTTTGCCGCCGATGATGACGGAGGTGTTATCATATGAAAATAATATCAAAACTGTACATAGCGCTGATTATTTTCTTTCTGTATGCACCTATTGCCGTAATGGTTGTATTTTCTTTCAACTCTTCCAACAGCACTTCGGTTTTCGAAGGTTTTTCCCTTCACTGGTATGCTGAACTATTCAAGAACAGCACGGTGCTTAATTCCCTTGGAAACACTTTGATACTTGCCGTCAGCTCAGCGCTTATTGCCACAGTTCTTGGATCTGCGGCGGCTGTCGGCATCTTCTCTTACAAAAAGAAATGGACAAAAAGTACAGTTATGTCGGTTACCAACATTCCTATGATGAATCCCGACATTGTTACCGGAATTTCTATGATGCTGCTTTTCGTATTTTTCGGCCGACTGCTTGCTCTGAGAAGTTCGCTTAGTTTCGTAACACTTCTTATTGCCCACGTAACCTTTAACCTTCCATACGTAATTCTATCGGTAATGCCCAAGCTCAACCAGCTTGACAGCCACCTGCCCGAAGCGGCTCTAGACCTGGGATGTACCCCAACAAAGGCATTTTACAAGGTTATTTTACCTGCAATTTCATCGGGAATAGTTACAGGTTTTATTATGGCATTTACCCTTTCTATTGATGACTTTGTAATAAGCTACTTCACTACCGGACCCGAATTTCAGACCCTTCCCCTCCTTATTTATTCTATGACAAAGCGTCGCGTAACACCCGATATGTACGCACTTTCAACCATTATGTTTGTTTCTGTTCTGCTACTGCTGATACTTTTCAATTTTGCGCAGTCCAGAACAAACAGAAAGAAGGCAGATAATTGAAAAGAACTGTTTCAATAGCTTTAATTATTGCTTTTACTTTATCCTGTGTATTTATGCTTAACGGATGTGGATATGAATACCAGTATCCAACGGTTAATGCCGATTATACAAACAACGATCTGGCCGGCACCACGCTTAACATCTATAACTGGGGCGAATATATGTCGGACGGAAGCGAAGGCTCCTTAGACGTAGTTAAGGAATTCGAGAAGCTCACCGGTATAAAGGTAAATTATTCCACCTACGACAGCAACGAATCGATGTATTCGCTGATTAAATACGGTGGAGTATCCTATGATATTGTAATACCCTCCGACTATATGATTGAGCGAATGATCAATGAAAATATGCTTCAGAAAATCGATACGTCAAAGCTTTCTAATTATCATTTGATCGACGATAAGTATAAAGGACTTTATTACGACACAAATAACGAGTATTCTGTTCCCTTCAGCGTAGGTATGGTAGGACTTATTTACAATTCAAAGATTGTAACCGAAACCCCTGACAGCTGGTCGATTATGTGGGACGAGAAATACAAAAACGACATTCTCACTTTCAATAATCCGCGCGACACCTTTGCAATAGCCCAGTTTCTGCTTGGACAGGATATAAACACCACCAGCAAGAAGGATTGGAATGCCGCAGCACAGCTGCTTAAGAAACAAAAATCCGTTTTGCAGGCCTACGTTATGGACGAGGTGTACAACAAGATGGAGTCGGGTTCGGCCTCGATTGCCCCTTACTATGCAGGCGACTTTTTAAGTATGCTTGACAACAACGAGGACCTTGCTTTTGTGTATCCGAAGGAAGGCACAAACATATTTGTAGATGCGGCCTGCATTCCTAAAAACGCAGAAAACTATGAGGCTGCTATGCTATTCATAAACTATCTATTAGAACCCGAAATCGCCCTTGCTAATGCAGAATATATTTACTACGCATCACCAAACACATCGGTAACCACCAACCCCGAATATTCTCTTCTTGGAAATGAAATACTATATCCTAAAGAAGAGAATATGCCTAAAGTTCAGTATTACCACGATATGGATGCCGAAACAAGAATGCATTTTGACAAGCTTTGGCAGGACGTAAAGCTCTACCGCGGAAAATAAATTAATTTAGAAAATCTTTATTGACATAGAATAATTTGTGTGATATAATTCATAGGTCACATTCGGAGGGATATCGAAGTGGTCATAACGAGGCGGTCTTGAAAACCGTTTG
>JAXJWR010000209.1:0-3623 GCA_036307905.1 Acutalibacteraceae bacterium | reverse complement strand
GTATAGTTATGCAAAAATTTTAATAATGCTTTTTTAGAAAAGGCCTTCGGAACCTTTCAGCAGCTCGGTGTTTCCGACCTGCCCGAGTTCTGCTTTTCGGGTCGTTCGAATGTGGGAAAATCCTCCCTTATAAACAAGCTGACAAACCGAAAGGCGCTTGCCCGTGTAAGCGGAAAGCCGGGTAAAACGGTAACCATAAACTTTTACCGTGCCGATGATATTCGCATAGTAGACCTGCCGGGTTACGGCTACGCCAAGGTGCCCTTTGCCGAGCGTACCCGCTGGTCGGACCTTATGGAAGGATATTTCAAATCGGGCAGGAATATCAAATGCGTATTCGCCCTTATAGATATGCGCCATCCCGCTACCGATTTCGATATTGCTATGCTGGAATTTATGCAGGCGATGGACATACCATATCATATAGTCCTTACCAAAAGCGATAAGCTTAATAAAACCGAATATGCACAGCGTCTAAGCGCTGTAAACGAAGAACTTTACGGCTTTATCGACGACTGTGAAATTATTCCCTTTTCCGCCCAAACGGGGGAGGGAGTAGACAAGCTTCAGGAAATAATAAACGAGTTAAGAGGATAAAAATGCTTACTAACAGATTTGGTGTAAACGAAAGGGGACACCTCACCCTCGGCGGTGCCGATACGGTGGAATTGGCCGAAAGGTTTGGCACCCCCCTCTACGTTTTCGACGAAAACGACATTAGAAACAACTGTAAAGAGTTTAAAAATGCCTTCCATAAGCACTACGAAGGAAGTGCAAAGGTTTATTTTGCCAGCAAGGCATTTTCCTGCAAGGAGATGTATCGTCTGGTAGACAGCGAAGGACTTTGTGCCGACGTAGTTTCGGGAGGCGAGCTTTATACCGCCCTTGCCGCAGGCTTTCCTGCCGAAAAAATCGGATTCCACGGAAACAACAAAACCCCCGAGGAGCTTTGCTATGCGCTGGACAGCAACGTGGGAAGAATTGTTGTAGACAATATTTACGAGCTTCACACCCTGGATGCACTTGCTAAGGATAAGGGCAAGGTTCAGAAAATTCTTCTTCGCATCAAACCTGGCATCGACTGTCATACCCACGAGTATATCCAAACAGGACAGATAGACTGCAAGTTTGGCTTTGCTCTGGAAAACGGCGAGGCCTTAGAGGCGGCAAAAATAGCCACCGCAATGGAAAACGTAGAGCTTGTGGGCATACATTGCCATATTGGCTCTCAGATATTCGAAACACAGCCTTTTGTTGATGCGGCGGATATTATGGTCTCCCTTGCAAAAACTATTGAAAAGGACTTCGGCAAAACCCTGAGCGAAATCAACTTCGGCGGCGGATACGGAATTAAGTATCTGGAAAGCGACCTGCCGGGCTCTAAAGAGGAAAGCATTCGTCTGCTTTGCGATTCGGTTAAAAAAGCCTGCGAAAAGTACGATTTCCCCCTGCCCAACCTTTCTATCGAACCCGGACGTTCCATTGTGGGAGCCTCTACCCTTACCCTATATACAATCGGTGTTGTAAAGACCATAAAGGATGTTCGTACCTACGTTTCGGTAGACGGAGGAATGTCGGACAACCCCCGTTATGCCCTCTATCAGGCAGATTACGAGGCTGTGGTGGCTAATAAAGCCGACAAGCCCCGCGATTTTACCGCCACCATCGCAGGAAAATGCTGCGAAAGCGGTGACTTAATTCAGGAGCACACCAAAATTCAAACCCCCGAGGTAGGGGATACACTAGCCGTCCTTGCAACAGGCGCATATAACTATTCGATGGCCAGCAATTATAACAGAATTCCCCGTCCTGCCGCCGTTATGGTAAAGGACTCTAAGGCGCGCATCATTATCGAGCGTGAAACCTACGAAGATTTGATTAAAAAGGATGTTTAAAGCTTTATGATGGAGTTCAAAAGCCCAAAGCTTTCCGACTACAGTAAATTCGCCCCCTTCTTTTTTGACGAGGGCGAACTTTCTTGTGAAATGAATTTCATAAGCATATACGTTTGGAAACGGGTGTATGAAAATAAGTTTTATATGGACGATAAAACCCTCATTTTCCGAAGTGTAACCGAGGATGGTAAGGGCTTTGTTTTCTCGCTGCCCTATGGCGATTTCGATTACGGAATGTCCCTGATTTTTGATTACTGCAAGCAGCAGGGAATTGCCCCAAATCTTTGGACGAGTCAGGGCAAAAGGCTGAACAACTTTTTAGAAAAATATAACTGCTACGAAATTTTTACCGAACGGGATAATTTCGATTATATATATAATCAGTCCGACCTGGCCGAGCTGTCGGGCAAAAAATATCATTCAAAGCGTAATCATATTTCGGCATTTTCCAAAAAATACAGCTGGCGCTACGAACCGCTTTCTTCGGAAAATAAAAGCGAATTTCTTGCCTTTTCGGATAAATGGTATGAAGATAGGAATATTCAAGACGACGACGGTCTTAAGGCCGAAAAAAAGGCTCTTCGCGAAATTCTCGATTCGGATGTGGGAATAGAATATAAGGGCGCCATGATAAAGGTGGATGACAGGGTAGTGGCCATAACTCTGGGCTCTCCCATAAATTCATTTACCTTCGACATTCACTACGAAAAGGCCGATGCCGACTATCCCACCGCATATACCCTTATAAACCGCGAATTTGCCCGAAGGGAGCTTTGCGGATACAAATATATTAACCGTGAAGACGACCTGGGTATAGAAGGACTGCGCAAGGCCAAGCTTTCCTATAAGCCTTCCATAATTTTGGAAAAATACAGTATGATATATAAGGGTGAGTAAATGACCTTAAAAGAACAGGCAGTGCAGCTTTACAGTACGGTTTTTAAAGATGACCCCCACAGCTTCGTTTCGGATTTTATAAACCGCTATTTCGAAAACAACTGCAGATATACCGTTAAGGACGGTAAAATAGTCAGTATGCTTTTCCTCCTCGAGGGAGAAATAAAGGCCGACGGAAGGGTATATCCCGCCGCCTATCTGTATGCGGCCGCAACCCACCCCGATTACAGAATGAGAGGTCTTATGAAAGACCTTATCGAAAAGGCCAAGCAAGAAACGGTGGATAAGGGCATAGTCCTTGCCACAAAACCTGCCGAGCAGAGCCTTTACGGATATTATGCGAGGTTTGGCTTCGAAACTCGTTTTTTCAGCAGTAGTCCTGCACCGCTGGGCGACGCAGAAAGCCTTACTGCAGAGCAATACCTTAAGCTTAGGGAAGAACTGCTAAAGGACGTTCCTCACCTATATTTAACCGATACAGATTTCCTGCTGGACGGATTAAAGCTTGTAGGAAACAGCGAATTTTGTGCCGCCACAGATATGTCGGACGGTAAATGTCAGGTTAAAGAGTATATTTCCAAAAACACCGATCCCCTTAAGGGTGAAATCCCTTTTGCAATGCTCATAACCCCTGAAAAGGTTAATCTTCCCCAAAAACTGTATTTCGGCCTGGCGATGGACTAAATACAGCCTTATTCAGCGGTATAAAGTTATAATGGTTATGGTTAGTCGAAACAAACTTGTTTCGACACAAAATCTTTGATTTTGCGGCAAATTTTCTTTGAAAATTTGTCCATACCCATTGCAATGAATGTTGTGCAAAATTAAATC
>JAXJWR010000208.1:0-8612 GCA_036307905.1 Acutalibacteraceae bacterium | reverse complement strand
TATACACGCTATCGCGTGATGATATACCAAGCCTATCGGCTTGAATAAAAAACCCGCCGACAAAGTCGACGGATTTTTGGTCGAGGTGACAGGACTCGAACCTGCGGCATCCTGCTCCCAAAGCAGGCGCCCTACCAACTGGGCGACACCTCGATATTAAATTTTATATAGTAAATACAGTTTGAGTTCTTCTGCTTTGCTCGCCCTCTTGCAGTAACCGACATTTTCTCGGGTGTCGGTACACACCCTCGCCTCTGTCGACTGCGGCACTTCGTTATGCTCGCTGCATCTCACACTGTGAGCGCTCGCAACCTCACCCAAAGCAGGCGCCCTACCAACTGGGCGACACCTCGATACTCTGCATATTCTATTTTAGGCGCAAACTCTGTTTGGTCTGCAAATCATTATAATTGAAACAAGTAATTTTGTCAACCAAAAACCGTCGGATTAAGGGAGTTGGTACCCATCCTAACCGACGGTTTTATTGTCACAGTTTTTACAGATACTTTTTAAGAACCTCTTCGTCGAGGGTAATGCCGTGGGTAGGAACTTCGCCCGCAAACTGCTCGATAACGGTCGGGGCGATGCGTGTACGAAGATTTCCCGTGGGGGAGTGAAGTACGTGCTGGGCGTAAAAGGCGGTAATGTTATGCTTGCGGTCTACAAGCAGGAAAGATCCTGCGGCACCGCCCCACCCAAAGTCGAAACTCTTGCCTTCCACAGGGCAACGAACGCCAAGTCCGTAATAGTAAACGTCCTTTTGCCAGAAGGTTTCGGCCTGCTTTTCGGTCAGCATATTCGTGGTCATAAGGTCGATTGTTTCCTTTTTAAGAATAACGTCACCCACCCTCATAGCCTCGAGGAATTTCATATAATCCTCAACGGTAGACACCATTCCGGCGCCGCCGCTTTCGTACATACTGCCAAACTTGTATGTCTGAACCTCGGGACCTGTGGGACGATATAGCTTTACCGCATCGTCGTAATCATACTGTTCGCAGACCAAATCGAGATTTTCCTTTGGGAGAAGGAAGGTGGAATTTTCCATTCCCAGAGGCTCGAAGATGTTTTTTCGCACGTATTGCCCGAACCGTTCTCCCGAAATCACCTCTACCAGGGCGGCCAGAATATCGTGGGAAAGTCCATATTCCCAGCGTTCACCCGGGTCGAAGAGGAGAGGGCATTTTGCCAGCTCACGCATAACCTCGCGGGTGGGGCATCTTCCTTCTGTGGTTTTTCTCATATATTCTGCCACAGGCCAGCCAATGCCGTAATCAAAGCCGGAGGTCATGGTGAAAAGATGTTTTATAAGTATGGGATTTTTTGCAGGTCGCACGCCATCGGCGGTTTTTACCGCCATATTTTCAAACTCGGGCATATAGTCGGAAAGGGGATCGTCCAGCTTAAATTTTCCTTGTTCCCACAGCTGTAGAGCCGCCGAACAGGTGACAGGTTTCGAGCAGGAATAAAGGTTATAAAGCTCTTTTCCGTTTACGGGAATAGTTCTGTCACCGTCGGAAAAGCCGCTTGTTCTGCGGTAGATAACCTCTCCGTCCTTCATAACCATACAGTCAAGCCCTGGAATACCCAGACTTAAAAATACATCGAGTAAAATATCAAGTTTACTGCTCATGATATGCATCTCCAACGAAAACTATTTTATAATAAAATCATCGAATTCGTCCTTTTTCATAGGAACGTATTTTACCTTTCGGGTCTTTTTCTTGCCTCGGTTAAGGAAGAAAACAGCCAGAGCAAAAATCACTATGGCAGCGGCCACGATAATGTATACCACCTTCATAAATGCGGAGGTGAGAAAGCTTTTTACCGCATCCAAAAAGACCAGTAATGGACTGGCTTTCACCGTTTGTCCTGCAACCAGATCCAATGTTCCGATTTTTTCTTCTGCATAGAAAATATCGGCGGTTCCAATCACGTCGCCCTTGTTTACAGGGGCGGTAAACTCTTCCTTGTTCAGGTGGATTTCATATTTTATGGTAGAGGCATCGGCCTCCTTTGGCAGAATGGTTTTAAGTCCCCCCGCAAAGCATACGGGCAGATGGTCGCTGTCGGCCGAGAGCCTTATGGGAGCCTCGGCAATGGGGGTGGTAGACTCGAACACCGTTTTGTATTCGAAGTTGTTGAAGGCCCAACGGAACATATTTGCTACGTCGATAAAATCGTTGCGTACACCGCCGGGGGTAGAGGTTTTAAGCACAATGGCCAGATATTCATAGCCCTTATAGGTGGCGGTGCTGACTAAACAGCGGCCTGCCTTTTCGGTGTAACCCGTTTTGCCTGCTCCGGCATATTTATAATACACGTTTGAATTGGGATTAAGTAACATATTAGAGGTAACGATGGTGCGTTCACCTGCCATATTCGTTGCCGAAAGTGTGTATCTGGAGGCCGAGCAGAAACGTTTGATGAGGTCGTTTTCGAAGGCCTTTACAGCCATTTTGTGAATGTCGTTTGCGGTGGTATAGTGGTTATCGTGGTGAAGGCCTACGGGATTTTCGAAATGGGTATCCTTAAGTCCCATTTCAGCAGCTTTTTTGTTCATCAGCTCCACAAAGCCCTCGTTACTGCCGCCCACGTGCTCGGCAATAGCGTTTGCCACGTCGCCGCAGGAGGAAATAAGCAGAGCGGCAAGGGCATCCTTAGCCACCATTTCTTCGCCTACCTGCAGATTTAAGACCACCGATCCCGTACCTAAAATAAGGTCGTTGGCGGTTTTTGTATAAAGAATTTTTGTGTTTTCCAGGTCGGGAATATTCTCCACCATAACGATGGCGGCCATCAGCTTGGTGATGGAGGCAGGATACATTTTTTTATCGGCATTTTTCTCGTAAATCACCTTACCGGTGTCCAGGTGAACGATAAGGCCTGCCTCGTGATGCATTTCATAATCGTTTATTTGGTATGCATTTGCAGGAAGGGAAAAGCAAAACAGAAAAATTGCTAACAAAAGGGGCAAAAACTTTTTCTTCATATAAAAATCCTCGTACTTGAATTATATTATAATTTAGTATACAATAATAAATAGGAAATTTAAAGTGTATTTTGTAAAAAAATTAAGGAGAAAATTATGATTTATGTTACCGGCGATATGCACGGAGCAGAAAACCGCCTTTACGGAAAAGAATGGCGCAAACTGAAGGCAGGGGATGTGCTTATAGTCTGCGGAGATTTCGGATATATTTGGGATGGCGGAAAATTTGAAAAGGAAGCGGTGGAGTATCTCGGAAGCCGCAAATTTACCGTTTGTTTTGTAGACGGAACCCACGAAAACTTCGATAAAATAAATGCCTGTCGCGAGACCTACTGGAAGGGTGGAATGGTTCACCGAATAAGCGGAAACCTGCTTCACCTGATGCGGGGACAAATATTCAATATCGACGGAAACAAAATATTCACCTTCGGTGGGGGAGAGTCTACCGATAAGGACATCCGCGCCGAGCAGGGCCTCTACTGGAAGGAGGAACTTCCCACTCCTAAAGAAATGGCTTTGGGAGCCGCAAAGCTGGACGAAGCGGGGCTGGAGGTGGATTATATCATAACCCACGAGCCGCCAAAGCTGGTTAAAAGCGCAATGCTGCTCCGTGAAGGGGAGAGCGACCGCATAAATAAGCTTAACGGATATTTTGAAGAAATCGCCGCTGAGTGTACCTTTAAAAAGTGGTATTTCGGCTCTCTTCATGAGGATAGGGTGGTAACCCCCAAGCACACCTGCGTGTTCAGTAAAATTATTAAACTGGGAGAATAGAAAAAGAACCTCGAAGGGAGACACTTCATAAAAAAGTGTTCTCCCTTTGTTTTTTATATAAAAATTGACACTTTCGGTTTGAAAGCGTCATAGTGGGTTACATACTTTAAAAATCAACCTATCTCAAAAATAAGAATATTAAGTGATATTGTGAGACGGGTCTCACAGTGATATTTTGCGTTATCACGCAAAGTGATATTGAAACTTGCCGTTTCAGTGATATTATATTCGCCTTCAAAACTCGCGAAGCGAATATAACTTGGGCATAGCCCAAATATAACTGCGAAGCAATATCACTCGCCGCCCGCGAATATAACTGTGGCACCTTCCTTACGGAGGGTGCCACAAAGAGGTTCTTTTTTAGGTTAAAATTTTCTTATTTCCAGGCTATCGTCGTCGGCACCCTTTTCGATTTTTCGAATAACGACATAATAGGTGTAGTTGTCGTTAACTTTAACCGCTACACGGTCTCCTACCTTGGCCCCCATCAGGGCAGAGCCCAGGGGCGATTCCTTGCTTATAATGTTCTGGAAGGGGTCGCGGCGGAGGGTGGTTACAATGCGCACCTGCTCTTCGCAGTCGTCCTCTTCAACGTAGAAGGTGACCGTATCGAAAAGGCCTACGCAGTCCTCGGCACTTTTCACGTCAATGATTTTTGCGGTTTTTATCATACCCCGCAGATAACGAATACGACTTTCGTTTTTGCCGCGTTCACGCTTTGCGGCGTGGTATTCGGCATTTTCCGAAAGGTCGCCGTGACTTCGTGCCAGCTTTACGTCCTCCAATATAGCGGGACGCACCACCGTGATGCGATACTCCAGCTCTTCCTTCATTTTATCAATATCAACCTGTGTCAGCTCGTCGTACATAAATCCTCCAAGTTAAATACAAACACTACTAAGGATATTATATTAAATTAAGCTCAAAAAATCAAGGAAAGCAGAGATAAAACCTTAGCTTAAGGAATAAAGGCTATGATTTCGGGATTGCCGTAATTGCAAATATAATCATAACCGTAGTTGGTTGTAGCTTCAAACACTCTGGAAATAAGAAATATACAAAAAAGCAGTAAAAATATGATTAAAATCGATATAACGATTTTTTCGTTGTTGCCCATAAAACGCCTCCGATAATTATATGTTATAAAATATAACATATAATTATAACATCTGTCAAGGCATAATATTGGTGAGGTGATTTTATGAAAGAAAAACTCATCATAAATAAAAAGTCCTTAAAGGGCGAGGACGGCTACAAAACCTTTTCTATACGCATAAAGGAAGAAACTGTGACAAGTCTTGACAAGCTGGCAAAACTAACCAATCGCTCTCGCAATGAACTTATAAACATATTGCTTGATTATGCAATAGAAAACAGCGAAGTAAAATAAAAACAATATACCCCTGTACAGTTTGTAGGGGGTATATTGTTTTGTGTGATGATAAATTTTTCTGCGGAATACTATTTATCCTTCTCGATTTTCACGCCTTTTTCCTCAAGAAACGTTATAAGGGTATTTTCATAGCGTTCTATCTCGTCAAGCTCGTAAAAATCAAGCTCTTTTCCCGACTTTGTTACCAGCACGTAGGAAGGAAAATCCAAGGTTTCGCCGAAACCGTTTATACGTTCGGGTAAATAATAGACCCTCTCAATTTCAGAGTAGCTGTAATACTCTCCCTTCAGTGCGAAAAAATTTGTGTTATCTACAAATCCGTTTTGCTGAAAATTTATATTCCATCTGGAAAGCAAAAGGCAACCCGCAAGACTAATCGCCAGAATAAGCGCAGTAAAGACCTTCATAGTTTTGTCGGAACCACCGCCGTTTTGTATGTGGTCCATTTCGCTATAGGCTTCAAAATCTTTTTTGTGTAGAAATTTATAGAATTTCAGCCTTGTGAAATAACTAAGCGCAATGGCCGTAATAAAACCGAACGTTATGCAGTATGGAAAATTAAAGGAAGGCCCCATAAGATATACCGAACCGGCATTTTCAAAGCTTAACAGCAAACAATATACCGCAACATAAAAGGCAGAGGTGGCAACAGATAATACCACCCACGAGAAGAACAAGGTTCCCAGCTCTTTAAAGCCGGATTGCGGAGCTCCGTTTTGGGCATACTTTTTGGTATTTTCGGATATACGGGGAGGAATCGGTATTTCTTTTTCGCTTTTCAAGATGTTTAAAAAGCGTTCTTCGTAGCCTACGCGGTGTTTGGCTTTGGAAAGCTGTTTAACCGCCTTTTCACGTTTTCCTTTTAATAGGCTGATAAATGCATCGCCGCAAAACCTTAAGGTTATGTAAACGTAACACCATTCATTTGCTTCAAAAAAGGTTGTGTTTTCAAAACCTGTTTCGGACGGAACTTCTATCAGTTCGATGTCCCAGATTTCCTTCAGTTCTGCTGAAAATCTTTTCTTGATTTGCTCCTTGCGCACATCATCAAAGCTGATGCTTTCAATAGCCGAAAAAGCCGTCTTTACGGTACTGCATAGACTTTCAAAGGCTTCGGTCATACATTCTTTATTGGAAATAAAGGGTATACAAAGAAGATTTGCGGTATCAATGTCGCAGTAATCCAGCAGGAAGGGCAGCGGAATGGCCACGGCATCTTCGGATTTTTCAAAACAAACCAGACATTCTAAGATACTGTTAACTACGTTAAGCATACCGTGAGCGGTGTATTTAAACTCCAGTATAAAGGAACTATAATGTATCTTTGCAAAGCGGTATTTAAGATTTTCGGGCAGTTCCTCACCCTTGTATGAACTGCTGATATTACAGAATAGGCCGCCTGTATCCTTGCAGAAATTTTCTGCCTCAGCGTCAAACTGTGAAAAAATAGAGTTTAAAGTATCTTCTCTTTTCATATAATCACCCTATTGCTTGTTGTATGCTGTAATTATACATCCGAATCACCTTAAGGTCAATACCTTGGTTGTTATATCGATATATTTACGAAAAGCACCCGACTCCAAACAGAGTCGGGTGTTGTTTATAGCAGAAAGAATTGATTTTGTCATTCTGAGGAGCGGCAGCGACGAAGAATCTCGCAAATGTCAGACAGATACATATAGGGGTTACGCTTCGGCTGCCAAAGCTTTATTGATTTTCTTCTGCTTTCCACCGCCGACAAAGCCAACGATTGTAATTGGAAGTCCGAAGAAGAAATATACGGGGAAACAAATTGTACCGATTAGGTAAAGTGTTGCCGCAAACTTGGCGCTTCCACTCTTTTTGCCTGCATAGGCAAGCCAACCGATTATACAGCCGAGAACAAAAGCAACAATATGTACGCAGAGCAATACCAAAATCACATACAGGACGGTTAGCGCGGGAGAGCTCATACCAAGAAGGTCAAAGGCCAGCTCAAAGTATTCTCCGACGGCTTCAATAAAATCTACACCGCCTGCTTTAATTATTGCTCCAACAAATACGTAAAGCAAATAAGCGGAGTAAAGGGTTGCCAAAATATTTGCGGCTAATAGGGTTTTACTTCTTTTCATAGTCATTCTCCTTATTGTGCTACCTCAAGCAGCTTTTTAGTAACTCTCGCCTGAACGTCTGTGTAGTAAGCAAGCTCGGCAGTATTTAAATCTTCGTCTTCCCATTTCTCAAAATCTTCTACCCATTGTGTATATTTGGTAAGAAAATCCGTATAATCGGCAAGAAGACTTAAATCACCGGGATTTTTCTGGTATTTTTTCATAAAGGCTACATAATCGTCCATAAAATCTTCATAGCCGTCCATAGCCGCCTTGAAATCCTTGCCGATACTGCCGTCATCGTCCTCGGTGTCACTGCTTGTGATATCGGAGGAAATGTCAGTTTCGCTGCTTGTTGCATCGGAAGAACTTGTGCTGTCTGGTTTTGTAGTGTCGATGTTTTCGGGACGAATATAATCCTCCTTTGCGTAATATATTACAACGCTCTTATCTTCGGAAACAAATTCGCCTTTATAAAAAACATCATAGTTTTTTGTTAGATTACCATTGTTGTCTATAATGTAATCGTCAACTTTAAATACAGTACCTTTTTCAACCTTTTCAAGAGGATATAATAGTTTTTCGGCTATACTATCTACGCCGGTTTCTATAGCCTTAACCTCAAAACCTTCGTTTTCAAGCAATTCTGTGGCATCGGTATAAAAAACACCGAAAACATCCGGCATCTTGAAACCTTCTGTTTTTTCTTCTCCGCATCCGGCAAAGGTTAACAGCATACATAAAACTAGAATTCCTGCAAGTATTTTTTTCATAAAAAAACCTCCTTTTTATAGTTCGACAAATTCGAACAATATAATTATACTCAATGTTTTAAGTATAGTCAAGAGATTAAGTATGATAATATAAAAATGGTGATAAAAAATGATTTCATATGAACCATTTTATGAAACGCTGTTTAAAAAAGGAATTACGGAGTATAATCTTATCTTTAAGCAAGGCTTTTCGGCCAACACACTGCACCGAATGAAAAAGGGCGAGGCAATAAACACAAAAACTCTTGATGCTCTTTGTTATGCGCTCGATTGTGAAGTAAGCGATATAATTAAATTTGTAAAAGAATAACACCCGACTCTAAACAGAGTCGGGTGTTATTTATAGCAGAAAGAATTGATTTTGTCATTCTGAGGAGCGGCAGCGACGAAGAATCTTGTAACAGTACCCGACTTCTCGGCAGACCTTCTCGGGTTCTCGTCCGTCTTACATATTAAAAATTAAAAGAGACCATCCTTGCGGATGATCCCTTTTAATTTGGAGCTGGTAGACGGACTCGACTCTTGCCGCGCGGTCGCGGCTTCGGTCATTCGCGGCTCTGACAGTCCACCGGACTGTCATTCACTACCGC
>JAXJWR010000207.1:0-7037 GCA_036307905.1 Acutalibacteraceae bacterium | reverse complement strand
TTATTCTATTATGCTAATTATCTTGAGGCCCTTACTTTCGGCATATTTTACGGTATAGGCTGTGCCACCCGTATTCTTTTCCAGATAGCTTATGCAAATACTGCTTCGGTCTACCATTTCGCGGTTACGTAGCTGCATACAGTATCTTGTATAGTTTTCGGAGACATAGGTTACGCTGTCGGCGCGGCCTAGTATATCTTCATAAATTCTGCGATTGACCACCGACCAGTTTTCGGCCTGCCCCTTACAGGGTAGAACCAGATGAAGCTTTATATGGGGATGGTTTTTCTTGGCCTCTAAAACCGTTTGGGCGGCTACCGTATCAAAGCCCAAGGCTCCCCCTGTGCAAAAATCGGTTATGCCGCTGCTTATAGCCTCCTCTATAACGGTTATAAGCCGATGCTTTATATATATGAACTTTGCGGGAGATATATTGCGGTGACCCGTAAAGCAGCAAGTTTTTTCCTTCATAATTTTTATTACTCCGTAGTTTTTGTAAATCAATTATACTGTTTTTTATTCGATTTTGCAACCCGAATAATAATGGAGCAGTATTTCCTCGTAGGTTTTACCCTGCATTGCCATATAGTGGGCGCCGTACTGACTCATACCGATAGAGTGTCCGTAGCCCTTAGTTAAAAAGTTATATTTTCCGTTTGCAAACGAAACATCGAAATTAGCGCTGCGAAGGCCCAAGGCTTTTCTCACATCCGATCCCGAAAGCTTGCTTCCTGCCACCAAAATCGTTTTTACTCCACCTGCTTCGGTACGGGTAATTTCACCAAAGCAATTTGCAGATACATCCTTTATTTCCACCAGCCCCGCCAGTTTTTCCTTTACACCCTGTGCATCTATTGTGGTGGTTACAGCATAATTTTCGTTTAGCTTATCGAAGCTGCTGTCCACCGACACAAGATAGGGGTAATCCCCTCCCCAAACCTCCGAGGCCTTTTCGGTAACTCCGAAGGATATGGCATGATAGAGGGTGGTGGCATTCTTGCCGTTATAGGTAACCCGTTTACCCAAAACCGACTTGACAGCAGAACGAATCTTACTTCCGTATTTTTCGGCAGAATCGCCCCATTTTTCGGCGGCTTTTTCGGGGGATATAAAGGCCTGGTCCAGGTTATAATCGTCGGTAATATCGTAATCCTTGTTTTTATTGCCTTCCTTTTGTACAAGATAATAGGTATATGCCGCCACAGCCTGGGCCTTTAGCGCCTCCTCCTCGTAGAGGGCGGGCATCTCGGCCGAGACGACTCCGAAAATATAGTCCTCTACCGAATATTCCACCGTCTTAGCAGAGGCCGACATCCACACCTTTACGGTTTCGCGGGGCTGTTCTTCCTGTTCTACCACGGCAGATACAGGTATGCTTACAAGATTATTTTTTGCTGCTAAGGGAATTAAAAGCATAAGCACCGACATTATCATCATAGTTGTTATATATACTGTTTTCATATCATCCGTCCTTTTTTGTTGACAATTACTGTCTTAAACTATAAAATATATATTAGTGTTTCAGTAATGTATATGAAAACAGAAACTCTTTTATTCCACACGGAGGCTTACCGAATGACCCTTAAAATGAACTATATTATTTTTGCTGTCGCAACCCTTTCAGGAGTTGCCGTGCGCACAGCTATGCTGCTTTTCACTATTGATTCCTACAACGGATTTATTAAAACCGAATACGCGTCTGCCGCCATAGCCATATGTGTTTTTCTGGTAACTGCGGCAGTGGTTATTTTCCTTACAAGTTTTCTTGTTCGTACCGAAACCGAAATCACCCCGACTATCAGCGGAATACCCTTTACCGTGGGCGCCGTTGCGCTGGCCGTTGCGGCAGTTTACGAAACCTTTTTCTCTGATCTGGTTCCGCGACAGGTTGGCCTTCAAAACACCTTACAGTATATAACCACCATTATTGCTGCAGGTTGCCTTTTATATATTGCCGTATGTAAAATTACGGGACGTGTATTTCCGCCCTATTTGAGTATTGGCCCCATCATTTACTGGATGATGCGACTGGTAACCGTTTTTACCGGATTTTCTACAATCTCAACCATTTCCGACACCCTTATTGAAACCGCCAGTATGTGTTTCACCCTTCTTGTTCTTCTTTTCTATGCTAAAATCGAATGTGGCCAACCTGTGAAATCATACCGTATTTATTACAGCATAGCCCTTGTAAACGGATTCATTTGCGCCCTCGGCTCGATTCCCAGAATAATTGCCGATATTTTCGCGGTAGAGCAGGCCGTTCACCTCAACACCGTTCCTACCTTCACATCCTTGGCAACCGGCACTTTCTCGGTGCTGTTTGCATACACGCTTATAAAACAACTGAAAAAATAAAAAACACCGCCTAGGGAGACACTTCGTAAAGAAGTGCTCTCCCTATTTTCTTTTTATTAAAAATTGACACTTATCTGTTGAAAGTGTCATAGTGGGTTACGCACTTTGAAGAGGTGTGTAACTAGGTATATACTTTAAAATTAACCTATCTCAAAGATAAGAATAATAAGTGATATTGTGAGACAGGTCTCACAGTGATATTCTTTAGAATACCTCGCCTATGGCGAGATATTTCAAAAGAGTGATATTGAAACCTTACGGTTTCAGTTATATTATATTCGCCATTAAAACTGTCCGAAGGACAATATCACGATGCGTAGCATCATATAACTGCGAAGCAATATAACTCGCCGTAAGGCGAATATAACTGAGGCACCTTCCTTACGGAGGGTGCCTCTACGGGTCGCTGTTTTTTTTATAGATTCTTTATATACTTCTTAAACTGAGGAAGCATACCGATTTTGTCGGGTACGTGGGGGGGCATTTGCAAAATGTCGTGTCCCGGGAAGGGGTTTCCTTCTATAAGCAGGGGGCCGTTTTCAGTTACTGCCACATCCCAACCTACGTATCCAACCTGGGGAATTATCGTTGCGGCTTTAAGCACCGTTTCAACAGATTCCTGCCAGAAGGGAAGCTGCCAGCCCTTTATGGGACAACCTGTATAAGGGTGGGTTTCGTAATATATGCTGTCCTTATCGAAGGCGGGATGTTCGATAATTCCCGTATCGATATTAACGGGAGCGGCCATTCCCCCTGCGTTTATGTTATCTACAAAGCGTCCGCCGTTTCCGATACGGATAAAGGCATAAACTATGTGGGGCGCGCCTTCGGTAAATACGGTGACTATGCGGTAGGTGTTTACCGACAGAGGATAAAGGGCCGAAACATCTTTATGCTGAACCACAAACTCCTCGCAAAGGGCGGATTTTATTTCCCCAAGATGCTTAAAAAGTGCCTCGTGGGAAGGAAAATCGGCTACGGCGAGTTTTTCAACTCCCCTACCGCAGGCCTCTGCGGCAGGTTTTGAAATAATTACGTCCAGTCCCTGCAGGAAGGCTTCGAAATCCTCGAAGGTAGCAGTAGTCATATCAATCCATTTCCTGCCGAGAAACTCTGAAAAGGTGTTGTTAAACTCGATTTTATTATCGAGAATATGATAATACTGCCTATCGTTGAGCAGGCTAACGATGCGATTGTTTATTCCGCGAGTAACGTAGGTAGCCCTTTGCTCTTCATTTAGGTTCCACCACTCGCAAAGCTCGTAATCCCTGTAACCTGCGCCGTATCTAAGGCCGCACTTTACTATATCCACAAAAAGCTTAATGGAGTTAATTCCTGTTTTTTTGTGAAGCTTTTTAACCGTTTTAAACAGACTTTTATAATCCATTTGCAGAATACGTTTTATAAGATATATGATTCTTTTCATATTTATCTCCGTCTATTTTTCTTTGAAAATTTCTTCAAGAGTATCGGCGGCGGCATCCATATATTCCACGTTAAAATATTCAAACCTGCCTTCGTCGGCAAGGGCGGCAAGGCGAACGTCAATAGGCACCTGTGCGAGAAGGGGTACGCCCAGCTCGTCGGCTACGGTTTCGGTTTTACCTTCGCCGAAGATGCGGAATTCCGCTCCGCAATCGGGGCAGCAGACGTAGGACATATTTTCTACTATTCCCAGCACGGGAACGTTCATGGCCAGGGCCATATTATAGGCCTTTTTAACAATCATGGAAACCAAATCCTGGGGAGAGGTTACGATAACGATACCATCTACCGGAAGGGACTGGAACACGGTAAGAGGCACGTCGCCTGTTCCGGGAGGCATATCTACAAACATATAATCCACTTCACCCCAGTTTACCTCGGTCCAGAACTGGGTTACTGCCCCGGCGATAACGGGACCTCTCCAAACAACGGGAGCATCCTCGCTTTCCAGCAGAAGGTTTACCGACATAAGCTTAAGGCCTGCGCCTGTTTCGGCCGGGATTATACCCTTTTCGTCGGCCTCGGCGCGGGAATGTATACCAAACATCTTGGGGATAGAGGGGCCTGTAATATCGGCATCCAGAACGGCAGTTTTATAGCCCTTACGGTTCATAAGCACCGAAAGCATAGCGGTTACAAGGGACTTACCTACGCCACCCTTGCCCGATACAACGCCGATAACCTTCTTTACCCTGCTGTGCTCGTTAAGAGGCGACTTCTGAGGCTTTACCGAGCCGCAACCGCTGCTTTTAGAGCAGGAAGAGCAGTTTCCGTCGCAGGAGGTTTCGCTGCATTTTCTTTCTTCTGACATAAAAAGCACTCCAATAAGAGAATAATAGCATTAACATTACTATTATACCTCTTATAGGAGTGTTTTTCAATTACAAAGTTAAAAAACCGTTTCAATATTTTTTTCGCAAGAAGGAGGTGAATAGGTAAATTTGTCGATATGCTCCCCTTCAAAATAATAGTGGAATGGTATAAGGGTATCGGTTTCGAAGCTGTCGATAATAATTAGCTTTACCTTCATTTTTTCGGGTATCACGCTTTTTATGTATACGCTGGCACGCTGACCTACCCTGACCCCCTCCTTCGGCTCGGCAAGACCTGCCAGATTGGGGGCAAGCTCTATGAATATTCCGTAGGTTTCTATGCTGCGAACTATACCCGAAACCGTTTCTCCCTGAGAGAAGTTTGTGGCATTTTCCTCCCAACTTCCCAAAAGCTCCTTGTGGGAGAGGGTTATTCTTCCTGCAGAATCAACATTTTTTATT
This sequence comes from Acutalibacteraceae bacterium, assembly GCA_036307905.1. Taxonomy (GTDB): domain Bacteria; phylum Bacillota; class Clostridia; order Oscillospirales; family Acutalibacteraceae; genus SFWF01. The sequence continues at coordinate 1,920 of JAXJWR010000207.1, read as the reverse complement.
ATAACCCGAAGGTCATCCCCTGTGCGAAAACGGTCGGCAGGATGACTTATGCGAGAAACCGAAATGGCATCTATGGGGAGCAGGGCAACGTTGCCGCATCCTATATCCAAAAATGCTCCGAAGGTTTCCATATGGGTAACCTTGCCTTTTATAACGTCGCCACATTTGAGGCCGTTTAAAAACTGCTCTTTACATAGCTGTTGCGCCCTTCTTCTGGAAAGCAGAGCGTAGCCGGCAGATATTTCCTCTACCGTAAAGCAAACCGACTTGCCCACCCGAGAGATTATAGCAATATCCCTTGTGGTGCCTTCGGCTATGCCAAGCGCCCCCTCCACGCGGGGAATAACCCCACGTATGCAGCCTAAATCCACCAGCAGATTATGGTCGCTGTCGCACATATAAGCCACCGCTTCGAGAACATCCCCCCGTATCATGGCATCCTTTAGTTCTTCCATTGTATACTTTTTTCGTTTTGCTCCGTCGGCGGTCTGACCGTAGCCTTCGGGATAAAAGCCCTTCATATTATCAACCTTTCATTTGCTTTTTCTGTGATATTCCATTTATATGCGGAGAATTTTTATAATATTTGTTGATAATCCGAAAAAATTTGGCTAAAATAGGTTACAGAAAGTTGAGGTTTATAATATGCTGATTGCTGTTATTGTTTTGGCAACTCTGATTTTTTTACTTATTGTTGCCACCGCCATAAGTATGGACATTGCCATTGTAAGGCGAAAAAAGCCCTTTAACCTTTTTGGTAAAACAGGGGAAGAAAGTCAGGTAGACACCATTTTTAAAAAGGATATTACCGAAGGTCAAAAATGGATTTTGGGTATGCCTTTTACCGAGGAACACATAACCGCCTACGACGGAACTCCCCTTTATGGCAGGTTTTACAGAAACGGCAATTCTAAAATCACCATTCTTATGATGCACGGATTCAGAAGTAATCCCATTCACGATTTTTCCTGCGCCTTTAAGTTCTATTTCGATAAGGGCTTTAACCTTTGCGTGCCCGACCAGCGCGCCCACGGAAAAAGCGGAGGAAAATATATAACCTACGGCACCAAGGAACGCTTTGATGCAAAAAGTTGGATGGAGCATATAAATACCCTTGTTCCGAAGGGCGACATCTATGCAACAGGGGTTTCTATGGGGGCCTCTACCGTGCTTATGGCGGCAGATCTGGAGTTGCCGGAAAACGTTAAAGGCATTATTGCCGACTGCGGATTTACAAGCCCTGCTGAAATAATCCAAAAGGTTATGAAGGAGGACATGAAAATCCCGCTTTTCCCCCTTTATTACACCACAAAAGCTATGGCAAAAATAATTGCAGGCTTCGATTTTGAGGAGTGTAACGCGGCCATTTCGGTGCAAAACACCAAAATTCCGATTTTGTTTCTCCACGGCAAAAAGGACGGCTTCGTACCCTTTCAAATGGGCGAAAAAATTTACAAGGCTACCAAAAGCAAAAAACAGGCAGTCTGGGTGGAGGAGGCCGACCACGGCTGTTCCTTTTTAGTGGACCACGAGGCCTGTGCTTCGGCTCTCACAGGATTTTTGGGTATTTAGCGGCATTTTTGAAAAACTAAAAACTTCGGTTTAGCACAAATTTTTGATTGAAAAAACCTCCCTGTAGTGATATGATAAACTCAAATCCTACGGGTGTGCGCCATAGTGAAAATTTGGTTTTTCGGGTAAATTCGCCCCAAAACTCGCTGAAAAGCCTTATAATACGGCAGTATTACTGCGTTTTTCATCTTCGCTTTGAAAACAAATTTACACCTACAAAACTGCAACGCACCCGAAAATGGATGATTTTTTTGGGAAGAAAAGGCAAAAAACCACGGTAACGCTGCCGCGTACCGCGGTTTTTCAACACATTATTACGGAAAAAGCGCCGTTTTCGGGCAATTTCTC
>JAXJWR010000206.1:0-3977 GCA_036307905.1 Acutalibacteraceae bacterium | reverse complement strand
CTGACGGCAGATTTCACTACCGATTGAACCGCCACCGCCTGTTACCAGAACGGTTTTTTCGCGATAATAATCGCCCATATTTTTATTGGTAAATTTCAGAGCATTTCTGAACAGCAGATCTTCGATATTGAAGGGACGAACTACACGTTTGGAGTTTTCTTCATCTTCCACCTGATTTATGGGGAAGTCGTAAAGTTTTACCTTGCAGCCTGTTTGGGAATAAAACTCGAGAAGCTCTTTTGCGGTTTCACCGTCGATATTGGGGAGAGCTATAAAGATTTCCTGAACGGGAAGGTCCTTTATTTTTGAAATGATGTTCTCATCTTCCTTATAGACCTTTATATCGGAAATCTTTCCGCCTATTTTGTCGGCTCGCTTATCAATAAAGCATATGGGTCGATAATGAGAGTTTACGTTATACTTAAGCTCTTCTGCAAGGAGAGTGCCTATCTGTCCTGCTCCGACAATGGCAACACCGATTTTATTAAGATAGTCAAGGTTCAGATTAAAATGACGATAAAACTGCTGATAACCGAAGCGAAGGGTAAGCGTAACAAGGCAGAAGATTGCCACTATCGAGGCGCTTTGCCATACTCCGATGTAAAAGGGCTGGTCTTCAAGCACATAGGTGATTATCATCGCGGCAGATCCACCGATAAAATCGGAAAACACCATTGTGAGGTATGCTTTTGAGTTGGCGTATCTCCATACGTTTGTATATACCGAAAATATAAGTCTGCTTAAAAACAGTGCTCCGCCAAATATTAGCGCACTGAGGAAATAGTCGAGCGCCAGACGAAGGGTAACACTGGTGCTGGAGAAAAATTCGGATATTGTGAAGGATGTTACGACAACCGCAACAAAACATAGCAGATCTATCAGCAATAGCGTTAATCTGCGGAAAAATGATGATTTAATCATAATACCTCCGTTTTTCGGCACAGGCCGAAGTTATTATAGAGACATATCATTTACAACCTTTACTGAATTTTCAATCAGCAGAGGGCTGTATTTTTTAATTTTGTTTAGACCGTTTAGGAGCATTGGCGGCCGTTTTTCCAGATTATGAGCATCAGACGCAAGGATAGACACGTATCCCTGTTTTATAAGTTTCTTAACCGTTGCTGCATAGCGGTGACTAAAAAGACTTCCCGCGTTGGACTGAAAAATCACTCCGTCGCCCATTACCTCTTCCATAAAAGAACGGTTTTGATAGATATAGTCGTATCTTTCTACATGAGCGATAATAGGGGTTAAGCCCTGTGCCAGGAACCAGTAAATTGTTTGCTCGAAATTTAAGGGATAGTTGCCGGTTGGTTCGAGCAAAATATAAGAGGTGTTTCCTATACAAAGCTTATCTGCATTGCTGTGTATGAGGTTAGGGTCGTACCGCACCTCTGCACCCAGATGAAGTTTAATCCCCGTCGCCATACCGGTTTCTGCAATTTTTTCGCAAAGGGCAGAATAAGACTGCTGACGTCTGTTTAAGAACTGCTCAATTCCCTCTTCTGCGAGATTAAAATGGGGGGTTAAAACAACGTCGGTAATACCCTGTCGCTCTTCCTCGCGCAGAAGCTTGACCGCCTCGTTTACAGAGGATGCACCATCATCCATTTCCGGGAGTATATGGGTGTGAATATCGGCAATAGGATAACTATTTGTTGTCGGTAGCATAGTAGTAGTTATAGGTGTAGCTGTTATCATACTTATAGTATGTGTCTTCCTTTGAGTTATAGTCGTTAAGAACCACACCGAGAATATTGGCATCTACCGTTTTAAGACGATTTGCGCTTTCGGTTATCTGGTAACGGCTTGCATAATTCTGACGTACTACAAGCACCGCACCGTCCATATATCTGCTGAAGGCTATTGTATCGGCAACGATGGCCACGGGAGGTGTGTCACAGATTATATAGTCAAAGCGAGTTTTAAGCTCGGCAAACATGGTTCTTGAATTGTCGGAAGCCAGAAGCTCGGAAGGGTTTGGAGGAATGGGGCCCGAAAGCATTACATAAATTCCCATATCCTCAATATATCCTATTGCTTCGTCGATAGATGCAGCTCCGCTGAGGACGGTACTTACACCGTACTGAGAGGTATGCTTTATACGAAGATAGCGCTGAACCTTAGGACGGCGAAGGTCGCAATCGCAAAGAAGAACCTTTTTACCATCCTGTGCAAGGGCAATAGCTAAATTTATGGATGCGGTTGTTTTACCTTCTCCCGAAAGAGCGCTTACCATCATTATAGCCCTGCAGTTATCGGTTGCAGAAACAAACTCAACGTTTGTTCTGAAAGTTTTGAAAGCTTCTGCATAGGCAAAAGGAGATTTATCCGATAAAAGTTTGAAGGTAGTGGGGTTGTGTTTAGATTTTCTTTTCTTTGCCACTTTACTTTACGCTCCTTTCCCTTGGTTTTCAACATTCTGCGTGGTGGGGATTACTCCAAGCAGAGGTAATTCAAGAAGGGTCTGCAGTTCGCCTGCAGACTTGATTTTATTGTTAAGAAGGAATAAAAGTAAAATAAACGCTAATGAGGCTGCTGCACCTGACATTGCGCCAAGCAGCGTATATCTGGGTATGTTGGGGCTAACGGGGCCGCTGGTAACTGTGGGCGACTCTACCTCGATAATATAGCCTGAGGTTATTTTTTGATTGATTATTTCGGGAGCTTTTTTATTGATAACGTTGATAATGTCTTTTGCTATTTCACGGTCGGGATAGTCGATAGAAATTCTGATAAGGAGGGTATCTTCCATACCGTAGATACGAAGCTTAGACGCAAGAGAAGAAACCGACTCGTCAAGATCGAGGGTTTCGATAACAGGCTCTAACACCGTGTTTGTGCCCATAACGTATGCGAAGGTATCAACATAGTTTGCGGCTATATTTACCTGCTCGTAGGAAAGATCATCGTGAACGCTGTTACGCAGGTCTACCAGCATTGTGGATTTAGCCCTGTAGAGAGGGGTAATGAAAAAGCTGGAATAGATATATCCGATTGCTGCCGCTACAACGGTGGCGCAAACAATGATATACCACTTTTGCAAAAGCATTCTTAAAACTTTCGTTAAGTCGATGCTGTCGTGTGAAAAAACGTTTTCGTTCATAATACACTCCCGAATATTGTTTTAGTATTCGTACATTATACTAAAGCTTAGTATGTTTTGTCAAATAATTGTCTTTAAACTAGACTTCCCAGTATTTTCTATCAAGACTTCTGAACTGAATTGCCTGGGCAATATGAGAAACCTCTATAATTTCCTTTGCTTCCAGGTCAGCAATGGTTCTTGACACCTTTAAAATACGGTCGTAGGCACGGGCTGAAAGACCCAGACGGTCAAATGAGGCCTTAAGAAGCGATTCTGCTTCGGAGGTGAGTTTGCAAAACTCGTTAAGCATACCCGGAAGCAAACGAGCATTACAGGTGATTCCTGTGCCTGCATAACGTTTATTTTGAAGCTCTCGAGCGCGGTTTACCCTTTCGAGAACCGTACTGCTGGACTCCTCGGGAGATGTGGATTTAAGGGAGGCGTAATCTACGGGAGGAACCTCAATATGCAGGTCTAATCTATCCAGCATAGGGCCTGATATTCTTCCCAGATAATTGCGAACAGCAGTGGGAGAGCAGGTGCATTTGCGTGTAGGATGACCGTAAAAGCCGCAAGGACAGGGGTTCATTGCGGCTACAAGTGTAAAGGCGCTGGGGTAGGTAAGCGAGCCTGCCACGCGGGAAATTGTAACCTTGCCGTCCTCCAAAGGCTGACGCATGGTTTCCATAACGTCCCTGCCGAATTCCGGCAACTCGTCCAGGAAAAGCACGCCGTTATGAGCAAGAGATATTTCACCGGGACGAGGTATTGTTCCGCCACCGGTTATTCCGCGGGATGAAACGGTATGATGGGGTGAACGGAAGGGACGTACCGAAACAAGAGGACTATCGGAGGGCAGTTCCCCTGCTACGGAATATATTTTGGT
>JAXJWR010000205.1:0-4156 GCA_036307905.1 Acutalibacteraceae bacterium | reverse complement strand
TGATTTTGAAATTGAAAAAGAAATTCGCAAAAAAGGTTATACCTTTGTTTGCGGTGTTGACGAGGCCGGCAGAGGTCCTCTTGCAGGTCCGGTTTGTGCCGCCGCCGTAGTCTTTGAAGAGGGCGTTACCATCGAAGGCATAAACGATTCGAAAAAGCTTTCCGAAAAGAAGAGGGAAGCCCTTTTCGAGGTTATAAAAGAAAGGGCCTTGGCCTATGGAATTGCCTTTGCAGATGTGGCCGAAATTGAGGAATATAATATCCTCGGTGCAACTTATCTTGCAATGAATCGCGCTATCGAGCAGCTCGGCGATAAGGTTGACTTCGCTCTTATAGACGGTAATCGTGTTCCTAAAGATATAAAGGTAGATTGTCAAACGGTTGTTAAAGGCGACGCAAAATCGGTTTCTATTGCTGCCGCATCCATCCTTGCAAAGGTCACAAGGGACAGGCTTCTTTTAGATTACGACGAAAAATATCCCGAGTACGGCTTTAAAAAGCACAAAGGTTATGGAACCGCCGAGCATATGCAGGCCATACGCGAGCATGGAATGTGCGAAGTTCATCGTCCGTCCTTTCTTAAAAAGCTATGAGTTTTGCCGCAGAAATAGGTCGTATCGGCGAGCAGATGGTGGCAAATTACCTGAAAAGTCGGGGATATATTATTCTACGTCAGAATTTCAGGTCTGATTTCGGAGAAATCGACATTGTAGCCGAATCGGAAAAGCTACTGCTTTTTGTAGAGGTTAAAACAAGAAGTGAAGACTATCTGGTTGCTCCTGCCGATGCAGTTGATACCGTAAAACAAGGCAGAATTGCAAAAACGGCTGCCGTCTTTCTTGAGCGAGCATACCTTAAATGCGAACACCGTTTTGATGTGGCCGAGGTCACCTATCGAAAAGACAGTATGGGAGAATATCATTTTTCTCTTAACTATATTAAAAACGCTTTTAGCGCAAACGTAAAAAATGATTTTGCAAACCTTTGACATTGGTTTGATTTTGTTATAAAATGTAAAAAAACATGAATGGAGATAGTTATGCTTTATAACAGTACCCGAGACAACAACTCTTCTGTAGAGTCAGCCGTTGCAATCGCAGGCGGAATTTCCAAGGAAGGCGGACTTTTCGTACCCCAGTCGGTGCCTGCCCTTACTGCAGAGGATTTCAAAAAACTAAAAAAACTCGATTATGTGGGCAGAGCTCAGTACGTTCTTAAAAACTTCCTCACCGATTTTACCGAGGAGGAGCTTCGCTATTGTACCGAAGGGGCATATCTGGGAAACTTCGATAAAGACCTTCCCGCACCCCTTAAAGCTTTGGATAATACTGTAAACATTCTCGAACTTTGGCACGGCCCCACCTGTGCTTTCAAGGACCTTGCCCTCCAGATTTTACCATATCTTCTTACCACCTCTGCCAAAAAGGTTGGCGGCGGAAAGAAAACCGTAATTCTGGTTGCAACCTCTGGTGATACAGGTAAGGCCGCTCTTGAGGGCTTCAAGGACGTTGACGACACCGAGATTATGGTATTCTACCCCAATGACGGTGTAAGTGCTATGCAGCAGCTTCAGATGAATACCCAAAAGGGCGGAAACGTTTATGTATGTGCCATTAACGGCAATTTTGACGATGCTCAAACAGGTGTAAAAACCATATTTACCGATAACGAAATTAAAGCCGTTTTAGCCGAGAATAATATGGAATTCTCCAGCGCAAACTCCATTAACTGGGGTCGCCTTGTCCCTCAGATTGTTTACTATGTTTCCGCATATTGCGATCTGCTCGATAAGGGCGAAGACTATCTTAAGGATGGCTTCAACGTTGTAGTTCCCACAGGAAACTTTGGAAATATTCTGGCAGCATATTATGCAAAAACTATGGGTGTACCCGTAAATAAGCTTATATGTGCCTCTAACTCCAATAATGTACTTACCGATTTCCTTAAAACCGGCACCTACGACCGTAACAGAAGCTTCTACACCACCATTTCTCCTTCTATGGATATTCTTATTTCCTCCAACCTGGAGAGAATGCTTTACGAGCTTACAGGTCACGACGATAAGCAGGTATCTGCTTGGCAGGAAAGCCTTAAAAACGAAGGTAAATACACCGTTTCCGAAGAAGTATCAGCGAAGCTTAAAGAACTTTTCTACGGTGGGTTCTGTGATGAAGAAAACACTGCAAAAACTATTAAGAGCACCTTCGATAAGTACGGCTATCTCATCGACACCCATACTGCCGTTGCAGTAAGTGTTTATAATGATTACAGAGCAGAAACGGGCGATAATCGTCCCGTAGTTATTGCTTCTACCGCAAGCCCCTATAAGTTTGCAGGAAGTGTGCTTAATGCGCTGGGCGAAACCGCTCCCGAAAATGAGTTTGACACAGTAAAACTTCTTTCGGATAAAACCAATACCGAAATCCCCGCACCTATTGCAGCCCTCGAAACCGCAACGGTTCGTTTCAGCAATGTTTGCGACAAGGAAGATATGAATAAGGTTGTACTGCAGCATCTGGGAATTAAATAAAATACAAAAACGCCCGTTGGGCGTTTTTGTTGCATTACAGCTTAGATTTAAAGGTGTTGCAGGCGGTTTCGTCGCTGGATTTACAAGCGCCGTGACCTACCTCAATGCATCCTGCGTGACAGGTGTTACCTTCGTGATGATATGCGCAGTTTATTACGTCGCATTTGATTCCGGAGATAATCTTTTCACCGCAGTTTTTGCTTTCACAGTTGTTCATAAATATCCTCCATCAAATTATTGACCTGTCGGTCTGTAATATTGTTTGCATAAAATAAATTTGTATTCAAAAAAGAGGTGATAACCCTTGAGCATTTTTACCATTTCCGATTTACATCTTTCTTTCGGAACCGATAAGCCTATGGATGTTTTTGGTTGGGAAAATCATACCGAAAGAATAAAGGCGAATTGGCAACGTATTGTGAGTGAAGAAGACACCGTTGTTCTTCCCGGGGATTTTTCCTGGGCCCTTAAACTGGAAGAATCTTTTGCAGATTTCAAATTTTTAGAATCTCTTCCCGGTAAAAAGCTTTTACTTAAGGGAAATCACGATCTTTGGTGGTCAACAGTTAAAAAGGTTAAAGAATTTTTCGATAAAAACGGGATAAAAAGCGTAGACCTTATATTTAACAATGCGCAAATTGTAGAGGATAAAGCGATTTGCGGCACCAGGGGTTGGATGTTCTCCTCTTCCGAGCAGGATAAAAAAATTATCGCAAGAGAATCGGGCAGACTTCGCCGCTCTTTGGAAGAGGCTGTAAAAACAGGACTTAAGCCCCTTGTTTTTATGCACTATCCTCCTGCATACGGCGACGAAGTGTGTACAGAGTTTATTGATATACTTAATGAGTTTTGTGTAGACGAGGTCTTTTACGGACATATACACGGCAACGGTTTTAACAACTCAATACCCGAATATAAGGGCATAAAGCTCAAACTTGTGTCCTGCGATTGTATGAATTTTGTGCCATTTAGAATAAAATAAAAATTTTTTCTTAAAATCAAAAAAATATGTGGAAAAATCAGAAGCTATATGTTATAGTATTATTTGATAAATTATGCACATACGTGCGAAGTTTAACTTTTCGGAGGTAAAAATCATGAGTCTTAAGGCTTCAAACAAAATCGATACCAACAAGTACGAGCTGGAAATTTCCATCGACAGCGCATCTTTTTGCGATGCGATTCAAAAAGTATATAAAAAGGAAGTAAAGAACATAACCGTTAAGGGCTTTAGAAAGGGCAAGGCTCCTCTTGCAACCATCGAAAGACTTTACGGCGAGGCAGTTTTCTTCGACGATGCTTTAAATCTTCTTTACGAAGGTGCTCTTTTAGGCGCAGTTGAGGAAGCAAACCTCAAAATTGTTGACGTAGAAAAAACCGAAGTTGTGTCAGTTAGTAAGGCAGAAGGTGCCGAGCTCAAGGTTGTTATCGTAGTAGAGCCCGAGGTTGAACTCGGCAACTACAAGGGCCTTAAGGCAGAGCGCGTTACTCCCGTTGTCACCGACGAGGAAGTAGAGGCTGAGCTTAACCGTCTGGCCGACAGAAATTCCAGAGTTGTTACCGTTACCGGCAGACCCGCTGAAATGAACGATATGACCGTTATCGATTTCGAAGGCTTTGTTGATGG
>JAXJWR010000204.1:0-6038 GCA_036307905.1 Acutalibacteraceae bacterium | reverse complement strand
GGTTTGAGGCATACAACCCTCGAATGCGTCAACAAGAAGAAGCACGCCGTCTACCATCATCAGTATGCGTTCAACCTCACCACCGAAATCTGCGTGGCCGGGAGTATCAATTATGTTGATTTTTGTGTCCTTGTACATTACGCAGGTGTTTTTTGAGAGAATGGTTATTCCGCGCTCTCTTTCGAGGTCATTTGAGTCCATAACTCTTTCGTCTACCTGCTCGTTACTACGGAAGGTCCCGCTTTGACGAAGAAGTCCGTCAACCAAAGTAGTTTTACCGTGATCAACATGGGCTATGATAGCAATATTTCGTAAATTTTCACGTTTTGTCATATTATTCATCCTTTATTATTTCTAACAATTAAGTATACCAACAATACGAATGATTGTCAAATGTTTATGGAATACTTTATTTATTTTTTGATTTATATTCTGATGGTAATTTGCCTGTATAGCTTTTAAAGGTTTTAGTGAAGAAAGACATATTGTTAAATCCGCATTTTATCGCAGCTTCGCTAACGGGTACTCCATTCTTAATTAGTTGTTTTGCTCTTTCACAGCGATAGTTGTTTATATAATCTACTATGGTTTGTCCTGTCGCTTTTTTGAAGTTTCTGGATAATGTAAATTTATCAACAAATACGTTTTTTGCAAGCATATCTAAGGAAATTTTTTTGTTATAATTGTTTCTTATATAGACGATAGTTTCTTTAATCTGAGATAGAGGATTGCTTGATGAATCGCTGTCTATATTATGTGAATGCCTTTCGGTTAGTTCTACAAGAAATTGCAAAACTGCCGACTGGACACGAGCCTTCTTACATTGCCTACCATCTTCATCGTAAACGGCGATAATATTAGAAAACAGTTTTTCCAGTTTCTCGCATCTTATTAGACGTTCATACGCAACGACAGACAAATCTATATCTGCGTATTTGACAAACTCTGATTTAATAATTATTGCAGTATATTTCATTTCATTATCAGTACCGGTATAGTGAACGCTATTCGGATTAACAACTACTATATCGCCCGGTTCGACGTTAATTTTTTCTCCATCTATAAGAACATATCCCGTTCCATTTACTATGTATTGTATTTCAGGATCTTCATGCCAGTTTGCAGCGTACTGTCCTGTGTTTTCGCGATTAATATCTTTGAATACCGCACAAGGCATTTTTACGTCCTTGTTGTACATTTTATCGTAGGAATCGAATTTTTCGTATCTCGCGCTGTACATAAAGTCCTCCAAATCAAGATAGTGTTAGATTTGCTCAATATATGACATTGATTTGACCAAATACTATGTTTATAATGTTAGTATATCATAGTATCTTTGTGTTTTCAAGAGAAGGTTATAAATGACTAACATCGTTTTTTCTTGGCTGTTTGGTCTTGGAGCAATGGCTTGTCTGTTTTTGGTTTATCAACAGAAAAAGAGAGAAAATCTTTTGATTTGTAAACTCTTAGCTGATGTTTGTTGGGTTACTCATTATTTATGTATAGGTGCATTCGGTGGCGCAATCCCTAATTTTGTAGGCGTTTTCAGAGAACTGGTATTTGTGCACAGAGAAAACAAGCCATGGGCTAATTCTAAGATTTGGCCAGTTATGTTTATTACAATAAATATTTCTCTAGGTTTTATTACTTTGAATTCTCTAATTAACCTCATGCCAATTTTTGCTTCAATATTTGTAACAATTTCACTATGGCTTAAAAATCCTAGTCTTATAAAACTAATTTCCGTACCTGTTTCACTGTCTTTTTTAATCTATGACGTAATTGTAGGCTCGTATATAGGAATAATAAATGAATCCCTTGCGATTTTATCAATAGTAATTTCATTTATCAAAAGAAAGGAAAATTTTTATGAACAGTAAGAGAGTATTGTACAAGGGCATTGTATCTGTAATTCTTGTTCTTGCCGTACTTGCTGCCGCAATTGTACCTGCGGTATGCAGTACCGAGAATCTTTCGCCGCTAAAGGACAAGAATATTCTTTTCGTCGGTGACAGTATTGCTGCCGGCTGGAGAGACGAAGCCTATGGCGGAAATTATACTAACGAGGGTGGTTGGTCTGCTCGTATTGCCGACCTGTATGGCGCCGAGGTAACCAACGCAGCCACAGCCGGTTCGCCCCTTTCCACCATACGTGAATCTGAAAATAGACCCGCCATAGTCAATCAACTTCACTTAAATAAGGACGGAAATTTCGACTATATCATCCTTCAGGGTGGTTTTAACGATGCAATGGGCACAAACGCAAACCCAACCAAGGAAACTGCCGCTAAGGTTGGCGAAATGACCGATAGTTTTGAGGCTACCGATTTCGACACCTCAACCTTCGCAGGTGCTCTTGAAGATCTCTTCTTCTATGCAAAGGAATATTTCCCTAAGGCTAAAGTTGGATTTATAATCAACTATGCCACTCCCCTCTCTACCTACGGCGGCTATACTGCCGAAGAGGACGCTATGAGAGAATACTGGAATATGGCAAAGGCTGTCTGCGATAAGTGGGGCATTTCCTATCTCGACCTTTTCGACGGCAAAACTGCCGACGGAAAGTCTTATAGCTACGATATTTTAGATGTAAATACCTCCAATAACTTCCCCGGCGGAAACGATAATATTCACTTAAACGCCGCAGGCTACGACGTTTATCCCCTCATCCTCTTAGAAGCTAATGGAAAAACAGCCGATACCTCAAAGACATCCGGCTTTGCATCTGTACTTATTGACGATATAAACGTTACAAAAAACATAAACGGAACGATCCCTGCCTATAACTATGACGGCGGAGATGTTACACTTCTTAATATTACACGCTCTACTACCTTTGCAAACCTTATTACACCCGAACGTAAAGGCTGGATATTCGACGGATTTTATACTAATGCCGCATTGACAGAAAAAGCCGAAGACAGCGCTCGTGTAGGTGAATATAAGGCTATATACGTTAAATGGTCGGGTGACGGTAATGCTATGACGCCGAATTCTGTAAAGGATGCGCTTTCCTTCTCGGCAATGAAGGCCTTCGACAGTGCTAAATTCACCACCGTTACCGAAAATTGGAATGGTAGCCCCCTTTACGATGTTGAAAGTCTCGGAATCTCTCTTAACCGCGATAAGGAAACCGAACAGGTTGGCACATCAAATGTAAGCGGTTGGAAAGGCGAATACGTGCTCTCTGCAGATACCATGGTCGAAAACTACAGCCAAGCCGTAGTTCTTGACAACGTTCTTGTTACCACTCCCGCTAATTCCATAATGCTCTACATAGAGCTTCCCGATTTTGCCGCAGCTGATAAGACATATGCTCTCTCCCTTGGAAACAGAGGTATTTGTCTCCTTGTTAACGGAACCAGTTGGACGTGGATAAGAGCAAAAGATGATGGTACCTCTACCTTTGCCTACACCGACGAAGGCGAGTGGAAGAGCGGAACCTTATCTGCAGACGGTGCATTTATGGGCCTTCCCACCGGTTATAAGGGTTACATTCGAGTTGATTTTGATACCCTTTCAAGCAACATTGATTTCAATACATCCTCCTATAAGTTCAGCTGTATTGAGCTTGAGCCTAATGTATTAGGTGGCTATTGCGGCGATCTTGTGCTTGGCGGTATTGTCTATGTACCCGCAGAGCGTACAAACAGCACCGTATGGCAGGTTAAGAACACAATTAGTAGTTCTGAAGGTACCTACAACTATCTGTATTACGATGTTGCAACTTCAAACGTTGGTATGGGGGTTAATCCCTACGCCGTTTACTCCGATAAATATGCCTTCTCCACCCGTTATAGTGGAACCGCTGCTTCTCCCGCAATAAAGCTTACCGAGAAAGAAACCTCTGCATTTTGGGCAACTGCCCCCGTAAGCATTACTACTCTTTCGGGTGAGCAGGAGACCACTACCGGCTATATGAGCACCTACTCAAATTCTGATGCTTCTGTTACCCTTCAGCCCGGTGTTGACAGCTTTATGTTCTATGTCGAACTCCCCTCTTTTACCGAAAGCGATATATTTGCACCTCTTAAGCTTCTTGATACAACTCTTACACAGTCAGGCGTTTCCAAAACACTTAGCTTTGCAAACAGCTATTATGAATTTGCAAGTGTTTATGACGGAGTTTGGAATTCGGCTCGCGCAGGTGCGGACGGTGACCTTAAGGATATTCCTTCCGGATTCAAGGGCTTTATTAAGTTCTGTGTAAAGGATTTCAAGAATTATAACGAAATTTCTTGCTACGATGCAAACGGAAACCTTACAGGCATTGATATGTCGAAGCCTTACAGCATTACAAAGTTCGAAATTGGTTTTAACCACATTGGCGGAACAGAAAAAGAGTTGACTATCGGCGGAATGTATTCTATTATTGTTGATAGTCCCCTCCCCTTTGTAAAGCATGGAATTACAGGCGAAACCAAGTGCTTCAAGGTTATTCCCGGCGATTTTAACGCAAACGGTATGTTTGACTCTGATGAAATCGTTATGCTTCGAAAGCATCTTATTGGTTACGACATTGAGCTTAATGCTATTGGAGATCTTCGTAAGGAGAATTGCAATATAACATCTCTTGTTTCTGCAACACTCGGGCTGGCGGATACGTCTAATAAGGGAAGCGATGCTGTGTATCCAAACATCTTTTCTGCCGATATCGGCAATACATACGGTGCAACCGTTTACGACAAAGTATATATGAATCCTGATGAGTATCAGATTATTGCCCAGGATTACGATGCATATCGTGAAAAGGGTGATGCCTTTGCTGCAGAAGTGCTTGCAAATCAAATAGGCACCTTTGAAAAAACCGGAATAGATAAAATGTGTCATGTATCAACATTTTATTATTCGCACGGCAATATTTACTGCTCATATTATGCAAACTCTATTTCTGCGGCCGAGAATCCAGAATTCCAGGTGGCGCGTTTAGCATATGCTCCTGAAGAAACTCCCGAAAAGAAGGTTATCGTTGACATAATGCAGGTTGGCGATGAACTCTACGGAAAGAAGATTACAGGCGTTTACGATACTATTCTGATGCCTAAGGAAGACGAACCTGACAATCTTTATATCTTGTGGACCGCTGCTGTTGAGGGTGAATATTACCGTATGTATCAAGTTTTCAATATGAAAACAGAAGAGCTTGGTCCTATCGGTGTAAACCGTTTTAAGGTTGGTAACACCACAAACGATTTCTCTCGAGAGGGTATGAAAAAGGCACTAAATAACAATGGTATTGGATATAAAGCCTTTGCATCAGATATCGGTATTATGCAGAAACTTTCTTCCCGCGTTGAGAATGGAGTAACCTATTACTATACCGGTGCTTATTGCTGTGATTTTACCTGTATAATCAAGTCCAAAGACCTTATTACATGGGAATACGTTGCACAGCCCAACGAGGGTGCAAACGGAACAGGCTTTGAAAACTGCACCAGATGGGAAAATGCTGTTTATGTTGTTGGCGATAAGGTATACTACTACGTAAGACAATGGGATCCGCTGGGTGTTCAGTCCAATGGATTGCCTACCGATTATACCGTAAATCGCACACAGAATGGTTCATACTACGGAATTCTTACTGCGTATAACCTGGTTACCGGTGAGTGGGACAAACCTATATTGGTTGAAGACTGCCAGTCTCGTTCCGATTTCATTATGTATAAGGGTAACCTTTATCTCATTTATGCACCCACACCCGAATATGGTGGAAATGATCGTCAACATCTGGGAATTCTTAAGATAGATACAAACGATCTTTCCAAGACTACAGTTGTTCTGCAGGCACAGATTGGAACATCTTGCTTCTATCCCTTCTGGCAGTTCAACTCGGATGGAGAACTCTGCATTTCTTATACCTATGCTAGAAAAGAAATCAGATTAACCTCTATAAATCTCAGCAAATACCTCGATTAGATCGTATCCTTTCCAAGCAAAACGCCAACACAACAAGGTTGGCGTTTTGCTACATATCGGTCGCTTTTTATTGACATTATACCTAATAGGTGATATTCTAAAACTGTCATGAAATTAAGAAT
>JAXJWR010000203.1:0-4193 GCA_036307905.1 Acutalibacteraceae bacterium | reverse complement strand
TTCGGGGTAACGGAAGATACCAACACCCTGACGGGCGCCGTCGACAAACTCGCCTTCATAACGGGCTCCGCTTCTGTATGCCATTACTCCGAAGCCCTGCATTCTTCCGCTTACGTAATCTCCCTCGTAATAGTCAATCGTGGAGCCGGCAGGATAGTTGTATTTAGCCTTACCCTCGTAACGTCCCTCTATAAAGCTTCCTTCATAGCTGGCGCCGTCCTTATAGAACATTTTGCCGATACCGTGACGCTTATCCTTTTGCCACTGACCCTCGTATCGGTCCATAGAGCGGTCGGAGGTGTAGTGCATGGTTCCTGTTCCGTGGAAATAGTTGTCTTCAAATTCGCCTTCATAACGGTTTTTGTTTTTATAAACCATTACGCCCTTGCCGTGCATTTTATCGTAGACAAAGTCGCCCTCGTAATATGCAAGATCCGACTTGGGAGAATAGGTGAATTTTCCGTGTCCGTGGCCCCTGTCGTTATCCCAGGCACCCTCATAACAGCGGCCATCCTTATAATAAAGAATACCGTTGCCCACCCTTTTGCCATCTACAAAGTCGCCCTCGTAATATGCAAGGTGAGAATCTCTGTTATATACGTATTTACCCTTTCCGTGGGGCTGAGCGTTATCGAATTGACCAACGTAGCTGTTTTTATTGGTGAAGTTTACCCTTCCCTCGCCGGAGAAGGCTATTCCGTCCTTGAAAACGCCCTTGAAGGTATCGCCGTTTCTGTAGTAGTTTATTCCTTCGCCGTTGAGCTTATCGTCGTCGAACTCGCCTTCGTAGCGGTCGATGTCGTGGCTTTCGGGATAGTAGAAAACACCCTTGCCCTGACGCTTTCCGTCCACAAAGTCGCCCTCGTAACGGGAGCCGCTTTTATATACCATAACTCCCTTGCCCTGCAGACTTCCGTTTACATAATCGCCTTCGTAATAGCTAACAGAGGAAGAGGGGGTGTAGGTGTATCTTGCCTTGCCTTCATAACGGCCTTCAACAAACTCGCCCTCATATATGGCACCGCTTTTAAACCAAACCGTACCCTTGCCGTGGCGCTTGTCTTTTTTCCACTCGCCTTCATATCGGTCGAGAACGCGGTCGGCAGTATAGTACATGGTTCCCTTACCGCCGAAGAAGCCTTCTTCAAAGTCTCCTTCGTAGCGGTTGCGGTTTTTATAAACCATTATACCCTTGCCGTGCATCTTGTCATCGAAATACTCGCCCTCGTAATAGTCAAACTCCGATTTTTCGGAATAAGTAAACCGTCCGAAGCCGTGATATTTATCCTTTTCCCAGGTTCCGTCGTAGCGGCGGCCATCCCTGAAAAAGAGGATTCCCTTGCCGTGCTTCTTACCTTCTGCGAACTCGCCCTCGTAGTAGTCGAGCATCGACTCGGAATTATATATATATTTACCCTTTCCGTGAGGCTGGGCTTTTTCGAACTGACCAATATAGCTGTTTTTACTGGTGAAGTTTACCCTTCCCTCGCCGGAATAGGCTATTCCGTCCTTGAAAAAGCCTTTAAAGGTATCGCCGTTTCGGTAATAGTTTGTTCCGTCACCGTTGAGCTTATCGTTTTTAAACTGGCCTTCATACCGCTCGATAGCGTTTTCTTCTGCATAATAAAGCTTGCCGAAACCGCTTCGAACACCCTGTTCAAACTCGCCCTCGTAACGGGCACCGCTTCTGTAACGCATTACACCGAAGCCCGAAAGCTTGCCCTTTTCAAAGCTGCCTTCATAGATTTCTGCGTTGGAGCTTGGATTATAGGTATAAACACCCATTCCGTTAAGATAACCGCCTACGTACTCGCCCTCGACCCTGTCGCCGTTGCGATATTCGCAAACACCGTGGCCGTTAAGCTGATTATCCTTCCACTCGCCATAGGTTTTATCGGTATTAGAGGATGCGTGGTAATAATATGTACCCTGTCCTTCACGACGACCCAGCTTAAATCCGCCTTCGTAACGGTCGCCGTCCTTAAATTTAATAACACCCTCTCCATCAGGAAGGTCGTTTTTAAACTCGCCCTCGTAGGATTCGCGGTTATCGCCGCTACCGTAGACAATGACGCCTACTCCGTTACGGCGGCCGCCTACGATTCCGCCCTTATAAACCTCGCCCGAGGGGGAGGTTTGGGTGAGCTCGCCGGTAATTTCGTCCGGATTAAAGACACCTTCATAAACCGTACCGTTTCGTTTTACCAGCTTTCCGGGGCCAACAAAAGCGCCTTCTTTAAAGAGGCCTTCCGCATAATCGCGGTCGTCGTGTTCGGGGAAGGTGAACTTTCCCTCACCCGAAAAGAGGTCGTTTTCCCAGGCGCCTTCATAAACAGCTCCGCTTTCGTAAACGCACTTTCCCTGTCCGTGACGGCGGCCGTTTTTCTTTTCGCCGGTATAGCTGCCCTCTGCTTCATCGCCGCCCACAACACCGAAAACGCTTTTTATCTGGGAGATAAGTACGTTTTCGTAGTTCGGCGAGCCGGGCACAAGATAGGTATCGTCGTCGTTAAAGGCATTGGAAAGGGCATTTATCCATTTGTTGTTGTAGCCCAGCTTGTTACGCATATCCTTGGGGACCGAGGCATAGGCCGACATAAGTATTTCGGTGGGAAACTCGTCCTCGAGATTTACGCAGAAATAGGTAACAGGGGTGTCCTCCTGCTCTAAGGCCTCGTTAACACCCAGAGTTATTCTTATTTCCTTTAAAATATTCTGACTTAAAAAGAGATTTTCACTAAGATAGAATATTACACCCGAGCAGCGGGGGTCACGAATCTTCCTGCGAGCCTCTTCCGCCCAGTCTTTTCCCGCAATAAGCCCGTTATCGTACCAGAAACGCACCTTGCGGCTGTACATTACGGCCAGGTCGGCATAAACCTTTTTATAATCGCTGTGGGAATAGCTTATAAAAATATAGTTTTGGTTATCCTCGATTTCGGGAACGGGGACCTTTTGACAATCGGCAATGCTTTCCGAACGTTCCAGATTTTCGAGATATTCCTTGCAATTAAAATCACTCATCGCGTTTTCCCCTTTAAAAATTTATTAAAGACTGTTGGTCGGTTTATTTGTTTTCGTCGGTTTTGGCTGCGATTTCGTCCTTTAAGATGATGCGCTCGCCCTCCTTCTGATAAAGGCGAACGTAGTCGATGTGATAGTCGATAGGGATGGGGTCCTCGTCGGTAAGTGACCAATCAGGAACTATCCAGCCACCGTTTTTGGTAAAGATTTCATCGTTGAATATGATGAAATGGGGGTCGTGATAGCACTGCACGCCGGGAAGGACGTGGTTTGGAACCTGGCAACCCTCTTCGGTTATATCAAACTTAATATACATTTCACCGTCAACGTAGAAATACATATATTTCTCGTCCCACTCGAAACCGTAAACGTGATACTCATCGTTTATGTTTTCATAATCTTTATAGAAATAAGCTCTGCCGTTGGCGTTTTCCACACCATCAAGAGAGGTATGCTGGCCCTGTCCCCATTTATGGATGTTTGCAACAACCTTATTGGGAGAGGAGAAAATCTCGTAAATATCCACCTCGGAAAACCAAGGAACGGTGCGAAAAGGAGTTGCCGACTGCATCCAGAAGGAAGGCCAAGCGCCGTGACGGAAGGAAATTTTTGTTCTTGCCTCGAGATAACCGTAGGTAAATAGCATTGTCTTAGAGGTGGTAAAGCCTTCGGACAGGCTAAAGGGATGCTCGGGGTCGTCGGTTCTGTGAACCTGAAGCAGCATCTCGCCGTTTTCTACACGGGCGTGCTTTTCGCTATTGTCGTAAATGCGGTCTGCTCCGCCCATTGTTCGGCTGAAATTCCATTTATCGAAGTTGATTTTTCCCTCGTCAAACTCGTCGTGCCAAACTAGTTTTCGACCATGCTTTTCATACTCGAAACCGTATTTTTCGGCTTCCTTTTTCATAACTTCAGACATACAAAAATCCCCTTTCGGTGTTTTTCTTTAGAATAACACAAAAAGGGGGTTTTTTCAACGATTATTATTTATTTTATAACATCGGTTCCCATATATTTGCGGAGTGCTTCGGGAACGGTTACGCTGCCGTCCTCGTTCTGGAAATTTTCGAGAATGGCGGCTACGGTACGACCGACTGCTACGCCCGAACCGTTAAGAGTGTGAACAAACTGAGCCTTGTCCTTGGCGGTTTTCTTAAAGCGGATAGAGC
>JAXJWR010000202.1:0-11878 GCA_036307905.1 Acutalibacteraceae bacterium | reverse complement strand
TCTATGCAGAGAAGAACGCAGCAGATTGCCCCTGGGGCAAGATCGGCGTAGACGTTGTTCTCGAGTGCACCGGCTTCTACACCAGCAAGGATAAGAGTATGGCTCACATCCAGGCAGGTGCAAAGAAGGTTGTTATCTCTGCTCCCGCAGGCAACGATCTTAAGACCATCGTTTTCAGCGTTAACGAGGACACCCTCACTGCTGACGATACCATCATCTCTGCTGCTTCCTGCACCACCAACTGCCTCGCTCCCATGGCTAAGGCTCTTAACGATTACGCTCCCATCCAGAGCGGAATCATGAGCACCATCCATGCTTACACCGGCGATCAGATGATTCTTGACGGTCCCCACAGAAAGGGTGACTATCGTCGTGCACGTGCAGGTGCTGCTAACATCGTTCCCAACTCTACCGGTGCTGCAAAGGCTATCGGTCTCGTAATCCCCGAGCTCAACGGCAAGCTCATCGGTTCTGCACAGCGCGTTCCCGTTCCCACCGGTTCTACCACCATCCTTACCGCTGTTGTTAAGGGTGCTGACGTAACCAAGGAAGGCATCAACGCTGCTATGAAGGCTGCTGCTTCTGAGTCCTTCGGCTACAACACTGACGAGATCGTATCTTCCGACGTTATCGGAATGCGTTACGGTTCCCTCTTCGATGCTACCCAGACTATGGTTTGCAAAATCGCTGATGACCTTTATGAGGTTCAGGTTGTTTCTTGGTATGATAACGAGAACTCCTACACCAGCCAGATGGTTCGCACCATTAAGTACTTCGCAGAGCTGTAATTCGTTATAACTCAAAACATCAAAGAGCAGATACCCAAGGGTATCTGCTCTTTAACATATATTAGGTTTTTGATAAAAAAAGTCCGCAAATATAAATTTGCGGACTTTTGTTACATAGACTCGGGTGCGGTGATTTTAAGCATTGTGAGAACGTTTTTAATAACGATGCGGGTAGCAAGACAGAGAGAAAGTCTAGCCTGAAGGAGGCTTTCCTCCTCGCCCTTAACACGGCAAGCGTTATAGAACTTATGAAATTTTGTGGCGAGTTCCACAACGTAGTGGGTCATCTTAGCGGGGTCATATGCCTTAGCAGAGGAAATAACCTCTTCTGTGAACTGGGAAATATGAGAAATAAGCTCGCGCTCTTCGGGAGCGGTAAGAAGGCTTAGCTCGTCTGCTGTGCAATCGCGCAGTTCTATACCCTCTGCTGCAAGGTTTCTCATAATACTGCTGATTCGCGCACAGGCATACTGAACGTAATAAACGGGATTCTGATTGGTTTCTTCAACGGCAAGATCGAGATCAAAGTCGAAATGGCTGTTCGGCTCGCGCAGGTTGAAGAAGAAACGAGCTGCATCAATGGGAACTTCTTCAAGAAGGGTTACCAGGGTGATAGCCTTACCCGAACGCTTGGAGGCCTTTATAACCTCTCCGTCCTTGACCAGACGAACCATCTGCATCAGGATTACGTCAAGCTTTGAAGCATCTACACCGAGGGCGGTGAGAGCAGCCTTAAGGCGGGGCACGTATCCGTGATGGTCGGCACCCAGAACGTCGATAGCCTTATCGAATCCACGGGTAACAAGCTTATTGTAATGATATGCAATATCGGGAACTACGTAGGTAGGAACACCGTTGGAACGCACAAGAACGAAGTCCTCAGAGCCGAAATCGGAGCCCTTGAACCAAAGGGCATCCTCCTGAATATAGGTGTGACCCGACTTTTTAAGAAGTTCCACAATACCCATTGCCTCGCCGCTTTGATGCAGGGTGCTTTCCTTAAACCAGGTATTATATTCAATACGGTATTTAAGAAGGTCGTCGCGGAGACCCTGAATGTTTTTGGGAAGGGCAAAGTCTACCAAAGCCTTTCTACGGTCGGTCTCCGACTCGTTCATATATTTGTCGCCGTGGATTTTTGCAAACGCCTCGGCATGGGCAATAATATCGGCACCGTGGTAAGAATCTTCAGGCATTTCGATACCCTCTTTATATATCTGCTGATAGCGCATATCTAGAGAGAGACCGAATTTATTTATCTGGTTGCCTGCGTCGTTTATATAAAACTCGCGTTCAACATAAAAACCTGCGGTTTCAAGTACCGATGCAAGGCAGTCACCCAGTGCGCCGCCGCGGGCATTACCAATATGCATAGGGCCTGTGGGATTGGCTGAAACGAATTCAACAAGAACCTTTTTGCCCTGTCCGAAACTGCTTTTTCCGTAATTCTCATTCTTGTCAAGAACGTCGGCTACAATATCGGCATAGTAGTTATCGGCAAGGAAGAAGTTCATAAATCCGGGGCCTGCAATTTCGCAGGACTTTATGTAGCTGCCCGAAAAATCGAAACGCTCTTTAAGGGTTTCGGCTATTTTGCGTGGATTGTTTCGAAGAGCCTTCGACCATACCATTGCGGCATTTACTGCATAATCGCCGTGGTCGCGATTTTGGGGAATTTCAATTTTAAAAGCGCCCAGCTCGGCTTCGGGGAAAACACCTTCATCCATAGCTGATTTTGCGGCAGTGTAAATTATTTTTTCTATCTGCTCTTTAGCGCAGGCTACTATTTCAGACATTTTATATCTCCTTAAATTTTATCTCCATTATATTTTTACTGAGCAGACCCGAATAAACATCTATGGTATAGCTCATATATATTTTTCCGCCCTTTTCGGCAAACTCTGTAAGCAAGCTTTCGCCGAATATTCCTATTACGAAATCGCCTTGCTCGGTATTATACAGACAGGAATGTCGTCGCCCCTTTTGGATGATAAGCTGACTTTCCATTCCGCCGCTTCGTTTAATGGTTACGGTATCGCCTTTTACGGTGATATTGGTTTTTACGTTTTTTGCCCCTATCATTTCGCTTTCGCAATATGATATTATAAGCTCTTCATCGGTTTTTTGTATGCTTCCCGTTGTGGTGAAGGTGGTTATATCGGGTTCACCCTCGGGGAGCTGCTGTGTGCCTTTAATTTCAATTAGTGCTTCCTTCATATTTGCTTATATTCACCAGATTTACTTTATCGTTGCGTATTTCTTCCCCTAAAAGGGTCTTGGCTATTTTAGAAAAACCGGCGGTTACGTCGCTTACGTAAAACTCGCGGGTTGCGGGGGTGGTTTGGTCGTTTAGCATGCCAAGGCTATGAAGCTGCTCTGCTACTGCACGGGCGGTGGAATAGCCCATATTTATAAGCATTACACCCTCTCCCATAACCTTTTTAATGGCGGCTTTTAAAACAGGATAATGGGTACATCCCAAAATGAGTGTATCGACGCCTGCATCTATAAGGGGTTTAAGATAGCGTTTTACGGTGCCTATGACCACCTCATCTTCGTCAGATACCCAGCCCTCCTCTACCAGAGGCACAAAAAGAGGACAGCTTACGGTGGTTACATGAGCATCGGGAAGATACTTTTCTATAAGGGTTTTGTGTGCGCCGTTATTTATTGTAGCGCTGGTTGCGATAACTCCGATTTTTTTATTTTTGGTGCAGTTCACCGCGTCGATAACAGAGTTTTCTACCACACCCATAAACGGAACAGGCAAATTTTCGGCTGTACAGGCGGCAACGGCGCTTACTGTACCGCAAGCCGCAACTATATATTTAACGTTTTTTGAAAGCAAAAAGTTTTCGTCTTGAAGGGCATAATGAATTATGGTATCGTTACTGCGGCTTCCGTAGGGGACGCGGCCGGTATCGCCAAAATAGACAATATTTTCGTTTGGTAAAACCTTTTCCAGTTCTCTTAAAACGGTTAGACCGCCAAGACCCGAATCGAACACGCCGATGGGACGATTATCTGCCACAAAAACTCCTCCTTCTTGCTATACTACCATTTTACACAACTTGTCATATTATATTACCATATATACAAAAAAACTGCAATAAAATATTTATAAAAAAACCACGCAACACTAGGTTGCGTGGATAAAAACTACATTTCGGATCCGTGCTTTGCGCTCTTTTTCTTGGAGGAAGTAAGGGCTACCTCTCCGTTCATATACATAACCACAAGTCCAAGCAGAACCATAATAGTAGAAGTTTTGATTACTACGGGAATTATGCTTTTATAAATAAATTCACATATAACCGCTGCGGTATCTCCGCCTATTATAAGTGCAGCCACATATCCAAAAAAGGTAAGTCCGCCTGCAAAGAGCGAAATCATTATGCCGTAGCCGAATATGGTTTTAAGCACGTTTGAAATTTTTGCTATGATATTTTTCATAACTTTACCTCCTTACAGTCCAAGTATCGGGAGCCAGCCCATAAGTATAACTACCTCGAGTATGAACTGAGCTGCTACCCACCAAAGGTCGTTTTTAACGGTTTTACCGAAATCGGACTGGGCGATAGACATTCCTGCATAAAGTCCGAGAGCCAGAGGAGGTGTGATTCCGCACATAACACCGCAGATACAGGGAAGCATAGCGGCCACGAGCAGAGGATTCACTCCAACGTTGGCAAGACAGGTAATAAACATAGGTCCGAAGATAACTACCAGCGAAGAACCGGGAATTACCATACCCATAAAGCAGGTAATTATGCAAACTGCTACTACAGTTCCGAATTTGCCTATGTTAAGGGAGGTAATAATATCGCCAAGTTCGTTTGCTACGTTAAGGTCGGCAAAAAGCTCGCCAATCATATAACCGAAAACGCAAACCGCAATAGCGGGTGAAATTGTTTTTACAGAATCGGCAAACATTTTTGCGATATTCTTAATCTTGACTACAGACTTGTCCTTAGCGATTAAGCAGGCATATATAGCCGAAATTCCGCCAACAAAGAGCAGGATTGAGCTGGAAAGATACTTTGCACCCTGGGCGCCAAGACGCTCGGTAAAGAAGGTGCTTTTAAAGAAGAAGTCGAGAACGAAGGGCAGAAGAATGATTACGGGAAGTAAAAGTCCCTGCCAGCCTGTACAGAAGGTCTCTTTAAGGCTGGGAACATCTTCTTTAGCCATAGGCTTTACCTTATAATACTTACAGAAAGACCATACCATAAGGATTCTTTGCAGTATGAACCAAAACGCAATACCCCAGAGTATTATCCAAAACTGTCCCGTAGAAAGGTTTGACGCGGGGTAAAGAGCGGCAAATGCACCCATTGCAGCAACTATATTTGAGGAAGGCGGAATCATATTACCCATATAACTGGAATTGCTTTCTACGTTTGCGGCAAGCTCTGCAGGGAATCCGGAACGCTTCATTGCGGGAATGGTAAGAGTACCGGTTGCCATAACGTTACCGGGGCCGGAGCCTGAAAGTGCGCCCATAAAGCTGCTGGCGATAACGGCTGCATAACCTGCGCCACCTGTGATCCTGCCGAAAAGCGCAAGTATTACAGCAATACAGCTATCGATGATTTTTGTTTTGGTAAGCAGAATAGACATCGCTACAAAAGCTACCATTGAGTAGAGCAGAGAGGTTGAAATTCCTGCATCTATGTACCTTAAAATATTGCCCCAGGTTCCTGTTACTGTAAGCAGAACCACGAAGCTGACCAGAACCGCTTCATACACAGGTCTTTTAAAAGCTAAAAACCATATGCATATTACGGCCAGCATTATGCCCAAATAAATTAGTGATAATGGCATAATTAAACCCCTTTCGTATTTCTTTTTAGTTATTGACTTTATAGCCAACTAGTTATATTATATACACATAAACAACGAGTGTCAATACCTTTTTTAATTTTTTGCACTTGTTTTTAAAGAGATTTAATGGTATGCTATAAATATAAATCTATGTTTTGGAGTTGTTTATGAATTCGAGACAAGTTAAATACGCTATTCTACTTTCCGAGTCGGGAAGCTTTTCCGAAGTTTCGGAAAAGCTGAACATTTCTCAGCCCGCCCTCAGCAAGCAGATACTTGCCCTGGAAAACGAGCTGGGGGTACGCCTTTTTAACCGTAACGGCTCCCCTTCCATTCTGACGCCTGCCGGTGAATATTTTATACGTGAGGCGCGGGAAATCGTTTTCAGGGAGGAACGACTTCTTCGCACCATTGAGCAATTCAAGGAAGGGAATATGGGCAATCTTGTTGTCGGCATTACCCCTTTTAGAAGTTCTTATCTAATGCCGAAGATGATAAAGCACTTCAAAGAGAGTTATCCGAATATTCAAATCAAGCTTCGGGAAGTGGGAAGTGATGTGCTTCGCAAGGAAGCATCCGAAGGTAAATTTGATTTTGCGGTAGTAAACCTTCCCGTAGACGAATCGTTGTTTGATGTTACTATGCTGGAATCCGACCGTCTGGTTCTTGTTGTACCTACCGCGCTTTCAAGCAGTGTAAATCACAAAGCCGGAAAGGTAGATTTTGCAGATTGCAAGAACCTCCCATTTATTGTTGCTACCCCTGCCCAGGAGATGAGAAAGCTTTTTGAAAGTTTTTGCGTAGCATCCGACAGTCATCCGACCATAGCTGCCGAGGTTACAAATATTATGACCGCTTGGGAACTTGCTTTGGCAGGAGTGGGTGCTACTATGCTTCCCCTCCAGTTTGTAAATGCCTTCCCTACCGACAGCAATATCTCTGTATTTGAATTAAACGATTCTGCCGATTTACGTCGTCCCGCTATCCTCACCCTTAAGGGGCAACCCGTAAGCGAGATTGTAAAGTATGCTATAAAGCTTTTAACAGAATAACAAAACCCGCTGATACTGCAAATCAGCGGGTTTTTGTTATTTATTAAAATCTTCTTTAATGTATTTAGCGAGTTTGAGGCCCATATCGGTATAGCCTGCAAGAGAGGGGTGTGTTCCGTCTTCCGAAACCTCGATTCCCCAGTCCTGAATATTTAAAAGGTAGATATTATCGACCGTTTTACAGGCCTCCTCGAAGGCCTTTTCAATTCCCTGACGGCGGAACATTTTATCCGACAAGGCGTTGAGCACATAAATTCTGGCCTTGGGGTAATGCTCACGAATACGGGCAAGGAAGGTTGCATACTTAGGATAGAAAATATCGAGATTTCCGTTTTCCCAATGTGTAGGATTATCAAGGAAGTCGTTAGTTCCGAGATAAACTGTAACTACGTCGGGTTGACGGCAATATGTAAACCTGTAATCGCCTGAATTTATATTTTCGAAGGGAAATTCAAGTTTAAAGTAGTTGGACTCCATTCCTACACGGGCATCCATACCCTGGGGAATTGTATACCAACCAAATCCGTCGCAAACGGCCATACCGCCCTGGGCAACTATTGAATAGTCCCCTCCCCAGTTTTCGCCGAGAACGGTGGAATAACCGGGATATGCCTGAGTGATAGAGTCGCCGATTATGTGAATGTATGGACGTGAGGGTGGTGCAAAGACCTTTTCTTCGTCTCCGATTTCGATTCCCTTAAGCTTTAAGTGATTTTCGAGGCGAATACACACCTTAAGAAGATGCTCGCCTTTGCCTGCTTCGTATTGATATTTGTTACCACAGGGCATAGGATCGACCTTCTTGCCGTCGATATACGCTTCAATCACGTTATCGCGATTGCTGACAAGTGTAACCAAGGTTCCGGTAAAGCCTATTTCAAAAAAGGCTGCGGTTTTGTAGTTTACAATCTCGTCTTTACCGTTTTCCTGCCAGATTCCTGTAAATACAAAATTTTCGTTGGTATAGGGTATAAACATACTCATTCCTCCTGTACGATACTGATTTTATGGTAAATCAAAAACCATAAAAGGTCAAGAAATTTCTTGTCAAATTGTGGATATAATGATACAATGTTTTAAAAGGATGTGAAAACCATGTCAGATAAAATTGCAAAAGCCCTTGAACTCCACAGCAAAGGCTTTAACTGTGCCCAATCAGTAGCTATACCCTTCTGTGACGAGCTGGGAATCGACCCTTCGGTTATCTCTCGCGCTGCTGAAGGCTTTGGTGGCGGAATGGGCGGATACAAGCTTACCTGTGGTGCTCTTTCGGGCGCTGTGATGGTAGCAGGACTTAAATTTGCCGACGGTGACCTTGAGGCTCCATCTTCAAAACAACAGACCTATAAGGTGGCAGGTAAAATCGGAGAGGAGTTCGAAAAGGCCTGTGGTTCGACCCTCTGTCCCATTATAAAGGGTTTAAACGGCGGTCAGACGCTTAAAAGCTGTAACGACTGTATTGCCCTTGGTGTTACCTTAGCCGAGCAAGCAATTAAATAGAAAACCTCGAAAAATGTCGGTGAAGCAAATTCACCGACATTTTTTATGCTTCCTTTACCAATTTCCCGCAGATATTTTGCGGAGTGAGGGCAATAAGGAGGGTGTTATTGCAAAAAGCTTTGAGCTCGTTTTCGATATATTCCGAGTCGTTAGTAAATTTATAACTGAGCCTTCGGGTTATATCTATCACCCTTTCCCTATCACAAACTATTTCGGCTGTGCCGAAAACAATTACACTTCTAACCTGCAGAGCCCAATCCCCTTCCGACTTTGTACCCTTGTCCATAAGCGTGAAGGAAACCTTACTGTTTTCTCGGATAGAATCCAGTCGATGACCCGTTTTACCGCAATGAAAATATATTTTGTTGTCATCCTCACAGTAATAGTGATTCATAGGCGTGCCGTAGGGGTATCCGCCGTCTCCAATTACACACAGCACCCCTCTGGTTTCGCTCTTTAAAAGTTCTATACATTCTTCCCTTGTTAGTTGTTGCTTTTTACGCTGTAAATTTCGAAACATAACAAAACATATCTCCTGACGTTATTTGTATTTTGATGGAGAAACTCCTGTAAATTTACGGAAAAGGCGGCTGAAATAGTTTACATCGGTAAAACCGAGGGTTTCGGCACATTCGCTAACCGAAAGACCTGCATCGGCAAGAAGCTGCTTTGCCCGCTCGATACGAAGTTTGTTGATATACTGAAGTGGCGGATAACCCGTTTGCTCCTTAAACATATGATTAAACCTTTCACGGCTGACAAAGCATTTTTTTGCGCAATCGTCAAGGTTTATAGGCTCGTTTATATGGGTATTGATGGTATTTATCACAATTCTTATGCGTTCCTGCAGAGTTTCCTTGGGCGCGGCGGCAATCTGTTCGCTGTCCTTCAAAAGTGCGATTATTGTACGAAGATAGCCATCGCAAAGCAGTTCTCGTTGCGGGTCGATACGGCAATAAGCGCGGATAAGACGGTCGATATTGCTTTCGAATTCGTTTTTAGAGGCGACGGGGATTATTCTGATTGGTTCGCCGTCCAAGATGCTGCACAGGTGCCCGCTGAAATGAACAAATTTATTGACGCATCCGTCTTTTTGAAGGTAAATATGACGCTGCTGAACGTCGGGAAGATAAAGCAAGGCCTCCCCTGCACGAATGGTTTTGGGTTTTCCGTCAATATAGACGGTGGCAACCCCTTCCGACAAATACATCAGAGTATAGTCAATTCGAGTTCGGGTAACAGAATAGTCCTTGTCATTCACTACCTGACATCCGCAGGAGTTTATGTCAAGCTCGCGCACTACCTTCCTCTGGGTATCGTATCCAAACAAACCAATCACCTCGACGTAAGTATAGCATACTATCTTTAAAATAGCAATAATGTGCTAACTTTTAGCAAGTTTTTATATTAAAAAGGCATTTTATATGTTTTAGAATTTAACCAAAGGAGTGATCTTATGAAAAAAATAGCAGTTATCGGTGCAGGGAATCGCATAGGCGGCATTGCACGCGCAATTTCCTCCTGGGAAAAGACGGCATTGGTGGCAGTTTGTGACCCCGATTTTGAAGGAGCCAAGGAAAGAATTTCCGACTGGGGCATGGATACCGAAAGCACCCTGTTTTATAAACCCGATGAGCTCGAAAAGATGCTGGACGAAAATCAAATTGACGGAGTTCTTATCGGAACACGTTGTAATATTCATGCAAAGCTGGCCGCTCCTGTACTTAAAAGGAACATTCCCCTGTTTTTGGAAAAGCCTGTGGGCATTACCGAGGAAGATTTAAATCTCCTTTCGGAAAATCTAAAGGATAACACCCTTGTTTCCTTTCCCTTAAGATTAAGTCTGCTGGCCGAAAAGGCTAAGGGAATAGTAGATTCGGGAGTTCTTGGTAAAATATCGCAGATTCAGGCGGTTAACAACGTCAACTATGCCCGAGGCTACTATAAAAAGTGGTACCGCGACGAAAGCATTACGGGAGGTCTGTTTCTTCAAAAGGCCACCCACGACGTGGACGTTATACGATACGTTGCAGGGTTCGAGCCGGTTATGGTCAGCGCCGTTAAGAGCAAAGTAATCTTCGGCGGAGATAAACCTGCGGGACTTCGTTGCAGTAATTGTCCCGAAGAAAAAACCTGCAAGGAAAGCGTTTATAACATTACAAAATACACCGCTGAGGCCTCCCAGCCCGACACCTGCTCCTATGGAGTGGACACGGGAAACGAGGATTCAGGCACTATGATGCTTATTGACAGAGAAGGCCGTCACGCAGTTTATACCCAGAATTTTGTTGCCCGCAAGGATGCAGGAAAGCGACTTTTCCGCATCATAGGCGACGATGCAACCCTGGAGTTTAACTTCTTCGACGGTACTCTTAGTATTTATCACCATTACGAGTGTCACACAGAACACCACAAAATTGGCGGTGACGGAGCACATTCAGGCGGCGACCATATTCTGGGCCGTAATTTCCTTGAGATTATGGATGGCGGAAGGTCAAAAGGACCTCTTATAGACGGTATAATAAGTGCAAAAATTTGCCTTAGAGCCAAAGAGTCCTCTGAACAACTGAAGTTTATAGAGATATGAAAATAAGCCGTGGAAATCCACGGCTTATTTTTTATAATGTTTTAATAGATGTCGATAGTTGTGCATTTTGTTTTTACAAAATCGAGAAAAGCGCTATACTGCTCTTTCGATTCGAAACAGGACAACGGCAAAATATATGACATTACGCTATTTACGTGAATATATATTTTACTGTCAACAATACTGATTCGCTCTATTGACAAGTATTTTTGCTCGGTCTTGTTGTCGGGAGTGGTTTCCACAAAAGAGTCGTCGTAAAACTCTATAACAGACTGGGGGGAATAGGCCATTTTACCGTTTTTTCTGACAGCTTTTACCTGACATTTAATGCTCCAGGCCAAAAAACGCGGCCATAAGAGTATTACTGCAAGCACAATTATGACCATAGGTATGAAGCCGATAAAAGTTTCAAGTGAAAAGTCCCCGCCCCAAAAAGTAATTAAAGACAGTACCCCACCTAAAACCGCAAAAAAAATTCTGACTGACATAACCTGCTTTTTGCCGTATGGAGATTTAATAAGGGTGAATACATTATAGTCTAAATAGTCTTGGTCGGTGAGGTTTACGCTGAACTGAAATCTCATACTACCCGTCTCCTATCTGAGTATATAAATATTTTTACAATAGTACCACTTACTAGTACATTATAGTATAAAAACGGCGATAAATCAATGCGGAGTGTTGTTTACTTGTTTCTCCGAAGGAGAACATCGTTGGGTGTCAGCCCACATCGTTTGTGCGAAGCACAACACTGTTTGCCGTTAGGCAACCTCGTTTTGTGTCCGCAAGCGGAATGATGTTTTTGCTTTGCAAAAAATGATGTTGACCGAAAAAGAACTGGTCAAAAACCAAAGATTTAATCATATTTATTTTAAAGAAAAATGATATTCAATAAATTCATTCATTTCCTTAATTTCATTTGCATTTGTTTCACAAATATAATCAAGGTCTGGGGCATATATCCACAAATACGCAATTTCAAACTTTTCCTCAGAAATACCGACCATTCCAAAGTTTTTAGGATAAACTGTATCTTCAAATTTTGTTATTTTAAAATTAAATCCAACAGCGGAAAATTCTTCAATAGGAATAGTATAGACTGTATCATCAAAATCAGCCTTTTGCGG
>JAXJWR010000201.1:0-3352 GCA_036307905.1 Acutalibacteraceae bacterium | reverse complement strand
CTACAAGAGACGCCTACGGTGCCGCTCTTGTTGATTTAGGAAAAGAAAGAAACGATTTTATCGTTATGGATGCCGACCTTGCAGAGGCTACCAAAACAGGAGCCTTTAAAAAGGCCTTCCCCGAAAGATTTTACGACTGCGGAATCGCAGAAGGAAATATGATGAGCATTGCCGCAGGCTTCGCCGCCACAGGCAAAAAGGTTTTCGCCAGCTCCTTTGCTATGTTTGCCGCAGGCCGTGCCTTCGAGCAGATCAGAAACTCTATCGGCTATCCCCACCTTAACGTTGTTATCGGTGCAACCCACGCAGGTATCTCTGTTGGTGAAGACGGTGCAACCCATCAGTGCTGTGAGGATATCGGAATTATGCGTACCATCCCCGGTATGACCATTATAAACCCCGCCGACTATACCGAGGCTTATATGGCTGTTAAGGCTGCAATCAATCACGACGGTCCCGTTTATATGCGCTTTGGCCGTCTTGCCGTGCCCGTTGTGTTCGACGACAGCTACACCTTCGAAATCGGCAAGGGTGTAGAACTTAAGGAAGGTACTGACGTAACCATCATCGCAACAGGCCTTATGGTTGCCGAGGCTCTTGAAGCATATGAGCTCTTAAAGGCTGAGGGTATAAGCGCCCGCATTATCAATATGGCTACAATAAAGCCCCTCGATACCGAGATTGTTCTTAAGGCCGCAAAGGAAACAGGTGCTATCGTTACCGCTGAAGAGCATAGCGTAATTGGTGGTCTTGGCTCTGCCGTTTCCGAGTATCTCGGCGAAGCATATCCCACCACCGTGCTCAAACTCGGCGTAAAGGATACCTTCGGTATGTCCGGCCCCGCTGCCGAGCTTCTCGATAAATTCGGCCTCCGCGCTAAGGATATTGCCGCAAAGGCAAAGGAAGCTATCGCTCTTAAGAAATAATATTTTTGAAGAGTATGCAATGAAATATTGCATACTCTTTTTTTCTTTGGTATAATAATAAAAAATCTAATTATACGGAGGCAAAAATGGCGAAGCTTCAGTTACCGAATTTTATTGACCGAATGATTTTCCCCGACCTTACGGCAAAACATTGGAAGCTCTTTAAAAAATACAATAAAACAACCGGCCGCCTGTCCAGGCTTTTTCTTCTTATAAGAATTCGTAAAATTCAAAAGAAGTTTAATGCATCAATCCCCGTAAGCAATAAAATAACCCCGTTTTACACCCCTCACGGCCTTTCGGGAATTTTTATTTCCGCCGCCGCCACCATTGACGAGGGATGTACCATTTTTCAAAACGTAACCATAGGCTCCAACACCATAAAAGGTCACCCCCGCGAGGGCGGCCCCCAAATAGGAAAGGGAGTTCTTATTGGGGCCAATGCCGTTGTTATCGGCAAGGTAAGCGTAGGGGACAATGCAAGAATAGGCGCAGGCTGTGCCGTCGCAACAGATGTTCCTGCAGGCGCTACCGCCGTGTCGCAGGCTCCCCGAATAATCGAAGGAGATATAAACCGCGATAACACCTTCCGCAAAATAACCGATAAATAAAAAGAAGAGAACTTCGTTCTCTTCTTTTTACTTTCCATATCTGTTAAGGGCTTTTTTGAGGCTTTCTTCGTAAGGAATTGTAGGGGAGTACTCAAGTCCGCAAGCACCCCTGTATC
This sequence comes from Acutalibacteraceae bacterium, assembly GCA_036307905.1. Lineage (GTDB taxonomy): Bacteria > Bacillota > Clostridia > Oscillospirales > Acutalibacteraceae > SFWF01. Next base: position 1,699 of record JAXJWR010000201.1, on the reverse strand, counting down.
CCGCCTTGTCAAGAGCATCGAAGATATAGTTATAATCGCTTTCGCCCAGCCAAAGCTCGTGTCGTCCGTCACTTCCTGCCGAGTGCAGATGCTCAATAAGGGGCATATTATTTATAATGCTCGAAATTATGTTTCCTTCCATAATCTGCTGGTGATATATATCAAAAATCAGTTTAACAAAGGGACTATCCACCTCTTTTATAATATCAAAGCCCTCTTTTGAAGACCAAAGATAGGTGTCGGGGTGGTCAACGTAGGTGTTAAGCGGCTCCAACATAAGGGTAATGCCATAGTATTCCAATATGGGTTTAGCCTCTTTTAGTGTGGTCACCAGATTTTGGTGTTGGAGCGACCTTTCAGCCCCCCTATCAGGTCCGCTTTGGGTGATAAGCCGCTTTACCCCCATGCGGCTTGCCGCCTCACAGCTTTCTTTAAGGGCGGCCAGATATTCCCCTCTTGCTTCGGGTACGGTTGCGCGAAAGTCTGAAGTGCACATACTCATAAGCTCGATTCCCAAACTTTGACAAGTGCTTTTAACCCTTTCAAAGTCAAGCCCCTTCCAGTCGTAGGTCTCTGCGGCGTCAAAGCCCAGCTCGGCCGACCTTTTTAGTGCCTCGCAAAAATCCATTCCTTTAAAAAAGCAGGGTATAGCAACACAGAGTTTCATATAAACACCTCCTGTAAACTGTATATGTTTATAATATTGCAAATTTCGCTTGCAGTCAATATTTTATGCTAAAATTCATTGTTTTTTTGTCTGGGATATGTTATAAGTAAAGTATAATATTTATAGGAGGTTCGATTATGTCAAAAACCTTGTTTTTAGCCGATTTCGGCATTTTACCCGACACGGGAGAAGATTGCTCCCTTGCTATTGAAAAGCTCCTTAACTCTTTAGAGGAAGGTGACAGCCTGCATTTTAAGAAGGGAGTATATCATATTTTAAAGAATATGACCGTAAAGGGCAGAAAGAATATAAAAATCTTCGGAAACTGTTCAACAGTTATCGCCCATTTCGACCCCACAGGCCCCATAGAAGGCAATAACGACCTTTTTTCTTTTGAAGGTTGCAGCGACGTTACGGTTCAGGGCCTCTTTTTCGATACCGATAATCCCATCGGTGCCACAGGCGAGGTAGTGGCTATTGATAATGAAGCAGGTACCCTCGACATAAGAATTTACGACGAATTCCCCGTAACGGGATACGAGCATTTTGTAGGAACCAACAGCTTCGACGAATTTGGCTCACCTGATTATGCCCTTGCCACTATTCAGCATAAAATCGAAGAGAAGGAGTTTATCGATGCAAAAGGCAATAAGTCTGCCCGCCTTGTTGCTTTGGATTACGACCTTGTCGCTCCCCAAACCATACGTCTTAAATATGTAGAAAATGCCGACAAACAGCGTCCTATAAAAATCGGTCATCTCATAAATTTCCGATACGAAATTTACGGCAACTCTATCTTTAATTTCGAGTCCTGCCACCGATTTGTGTTAAAAGATATTGTAATCTATTCTGCCGCCAGCTTTGGCGCAAAGGTTCGCCCCCGAAGCTCAGATTTCACCTTTGACAATTTCAGGAGCCACATTATAATTATCTTTTTTTAGGTCTGCTTGCAAATTTTCAATTAAACTTTCATCATTTCCTCGAAAAGCCAATTGTAAGCAAAAATTCAATTCTAATTTTTCTTTGTTAATG
>JAXJWR010000200.1:0-2507 GCA_036307905.1 Acutalibacteraceae bacterium | reverse complement strand
GAGTTAAAGACTCTTACCGTTCTTGAGCTTTCTGAGCTCGTTAAAGCAGTAGAAGAGGAATTCGGCGTATCCGCAGCAGCTGCAGTAGCAGTAGCAGCTCCCGCAGCAGGCGGCGCAGCAGCAGCTGAAGAGAAGACCGAGTTCGACGTTGTTCTTGCTAACGCAGGCGCAGAGAAGATCAAGGTTATTAAGGCAGTTCGTGAGATCACCGGTCTCGGCCTTGCTGAAGCTAAGGCTCTCGTAGACGGCGCTCCCAAGACCCTTAAGGAAGCTGTATCCAAGGACGAAGCTGAAGCTATGAAGGCTAAGCTCGCTGAGGTTGGCGCTACTGTTGAGCTTAAGTAATTTAAAGCTAAACACATTAAACACCGCTGCAAAGCAGCGGTGTTTTTTTTCTTGACTTGTCCTATTAAATGTAATATAACAAATCTTGGGTGATGACTTATGTTATTCAGAGAAGAAAAAACTGTTTCAGCTAAAAACAAGCAGGCCTATCTTGACGGTATTAACGCGCTAATTTCTGCCCGTCAGGCCGAGGCCGCAAAACGTAGAAAAGATTATGTAAAGGAGATTTTTACCTCTCCCGAGAAATACAGAAGTGAGTTTAAAGCAATGCTGGGTTGGCCTCTTGCGGACTATACTCCTGCAGACCTCCCCCAGGTTAGAAGCACAAAGCTGGCCGATGAAGAAAACTACGAAATTTTCCGTATGGAAATCGAAATTATCGAGAATCTTTGGATGTCGGGCCTCTTCTTTAAAATACGTGGCGAGGAGAAAAAGCCTTTGGTTTTAGTATCCCACGGTGGCCTTGGCACTCCTGAACTCATTTCGGGTGTCTACGGCGACACCTCAAACTATAACGACATTCTTCAGCGGGTTATAAAATATGATGTTCACGCCTTTGCTCCACAGCTTCTTTTGTGGCACGAGGATTACGGCATCCCCTTCGACCGTAAAGAGCTTGATGCCCGTCTTAAAAGGGTAGGAAGCTCCATCACCGCTGTTGAGGTGTTTGGCTTCACCCGAATTCTCGATTATTTTGAGGATAAGCCCTATGTAAAGAATTTTGGTATGGTAGGCCTTTCCTACGGCGGATTTTACACCCTTTTCACCACCGCCGTCGATACCCGCATAAAGTCGGCGATTTCCTGCTCCTTCTTTAACGACCGTGATATAATCGCCTGGCCCGACTGGGTGTGGCAGAACTCTGCCTACAAATTCAACGATGCCGAGATAGCCGCTCTTTGTTATCCTCGCCGCCTCTGCATCCAAATGGGAGATAAGGACGAGCTTTTTGACTATAAATTCACCGAGGCCGCTTTTAACGAGCTAAAAGCCCTTGCAAAGGAGCAGGGCGTTTCCGACGAACTCTTCCATCTTGTTATTTTTGACGGCTCACACGAATTCTGTAGGGATGACTTCCCCATACAGCGACTTATAAACGACCTGAAATAAAAAAAGCAGATATGTGATGAATAATTACATATCTGCTTTTTCTTATCCTAAAATTGTTACGGGAATAACGAGGGGTTCAGGTAAACCTATCGACTCAACAGCGATATAAATCTTGTTATGAGCGGAAATCTGTTCACCTGCAGTAAGCTTTACATCGAAGGAAAGGCTGTTATCCGTAATTATCTGCCATTCATAATTACAGTCCCTGGCGCAAGTCAGGTGGTGAAGGGTCAATGCTCTTGGGTGCTGGGCCGTCCAAGCATTGGGGGTCATTACTCTTACGTTCAACTGGTGTATGTGAAACCAGCGGTTTTCAAGTTCTACCTTGAAGGTCAGCTCGCCGCCTTCGGAAATTCTTGGTTCGTCATCAAATATAACGGCAGCCGTAAGCCAGTGATTAGCGTGTTCGGTGCGAAGGGGAGATTTCTTCAGAAAATCGGTGGTGTAGCCGTTTGGCTCAAGATTTTGGGCAGTTGAGAAGGGTGCATCCTCACAGTCGGTGTATTCAATAAAATAACCGCGGTCATAGGTAGGGTAGTCGAATTTAGGTCTGCCCGAGGAATTTTCAGCCATAAAGGTTGGCATTGTGCGAACCACACGCTCGGTAAGCTGGGAACAATCGGCAGGTAAATCCCAAAGGCTGGAAATGTCCAGCGACTTTGTTATGATGCGGTCACCGATATATTCTTTAAGGTCGTTGGGAATATTGGCGCTGCCGCCCAGAATTCCAAGAACAGAACCAACGGTTGCACCGGTACAGTCGGTATCGTCGCCACAGTTAATGGCATAAATAAGTGATTGCAGGAAATCTCCCTTTCCGTACAGCAGTCCGATAATTACAAAACCTATATTCGAGGGTGCCTGGAAGAAGCCCAGGTCGGCATTTTCCTCTAAAACAAGCTGACGTGTCTGTTTCCAATCGGTGCCCTTGTCAAATTCACTGATAACAAGACGAACGGTTTTTGCTACACGGGAATCTTCAGGGATATAGGTTAGCGCATTGGCAATAACCGTACGTAAATCGTTTTCAACAAATGCGATACTTTCCAGGG
>JAXJWR010000199.1:0-1560 GCA_036307905.1 Acutalibacteraceae bacterium | reverse complement strand
GGTCAGTTCATCCCCGGCTTTGAAGATCAAATAGTTGGCCACAACGTAGGCGACGAGTTCGACGTTGTTGTAACCTTCCCCGCAGATTATCAGGCAGAGGAGCTTGCAGGTAAGGAAGCAACCTTCAAGTGCAAACTCCACGAAATCAAGGCAAAAGAAATGCCCGCTATGGATGACGAGTTTGCTAAGGATGTAAGCGAGTTCGACACCCTTGACGAGCTTAAGGCCGATATCAAGGCTAAAACCCTTGAAAGAAAAGCAAAGGCTGCCGATGAAGATGTTGAAAATCAGCTTATCGAAGCAGTTGTTGAAGGTATGAAGGCCGAAATCCCCGAGGCTATGATTGAGAACCGCTCCAACGAGAGTGTTCGCGAGTTTGACTATCGTCTCCGCAGCCAGGGTATGGACCTCGAAACCTATCTTAAGTATACCGGTACTACCGTAGAAGACTTCAAGGCTACCTTCCGTCCCCAGAGCGAGAAGCAGGTTAAGATGCGTCTTGCCCTCGAGAAGATTGTTGAGGTTGAAGGCCTTACCGCTACCGAGGAAGAGCTTGCTGCCGAGTACGAGAAGATTGCTGCTTCTTACGGCATCGAGGTTGACCAGGTTAAGGCTGCAATCAGCGAGAAGGACGTTGCTCACGACGTAACCCTCAACAAGGCTATCGACCTTGTAAAGGCTACTGCCGAAATCAAAGAGGTTGCCGAGAAGAGCGAGAAAAAAGCTCCTGCTAAAAAGGCACCTGCCAAGAAGTCTACCGCTAAGAAGACTACCAAAAAAGCAGACACCGAGGACAAGGCAGAGGAAACTGCTGAATAATTGTTTATAAGTTGCGGCAATTGTTCATACTATTTTACAGAGGTGATTTAATTGGGTATGACCATACCTTATGTTGTTGAACAAACCAGTAGAGGCGAACGCTCCTACGACATTTTTTCAAGACTCTTAAACGACAGAATCATAATGTTGCCCGACCAGGTAGACAACAATACCGCAAGCCTTATTATTGCTCAGCTTCTCTATCTTGAAGGACAGGATCCCGAGAAGGATATAAGCTTCTATATCAATAGTCCCGGCGGAAGTGTATCCGCAGGAATGGCCATTTACGATACCATGCAGTACATCAAGTGCGACGTATCTACCATTTGTATCGGTATGGCTGCCAGTATGGGTGCATTTCTTCTCGCCGCAGGCACAAAGGGTAAGCGTTATGCGCTCCCCAACAGCGAAATTATGATACATCAGCCTTTGGGTTCTGCCGAAGGTCAGGCTACCGATGTACTTATCCATGCCCGCCATATCGAAAAGACCAGGGCAACCCTTAACCGTATTCTCAGCGAGAAAACAGGCCAGCCTTTGGAGGTTATCGAAAGAGATACCGAGCGCGACAATTTTATGTCGGCAACACAGGCAATGGAATACGGTCTTATAGATAAAGTAATCGAAAAACGCTGATAAATTTCTTTAGAAAATCTCCATAATGCTATGGGGATTTTCTTAGTTTTGTTGAAATGGAGAAGAGCTATGCCAAACGGCAATAACAACCACAGAGAGATACAT
>JAXJWR010000198.1:0-1652 GCA_036307905.1 Acutalibacteraceae bacterium | reverse complement strand
GTAGTAGTCGATGGGAAGCTCGTCCTCGGCGGTGATGCGGCTGCCCTCGGGGGCCCAACCGCTCTTTTCGGTGAATATCTCGTCGTTTACGATTATAAACTGGAAGTCGTGGAAGCCCATAACTCCGTCGATAACGTCGTATCCGAAGTTTCCTTTTACGGGGTCGATGGGGAACTTTGCAAACTCCTCGCCGTCAACGTAGAAGGTCATATATTCGGGGTCCCACTCGTATCCGTATACGTGATACTCGTCATTAAGGTTTTCGAACTTTTCGAAGGTGTAGGCACGCTTAAGACTGCCTTCGCCGCCGGGAAGCATACAATGCTTGCCCATTCCCCACTTGTGAAGGTTAGCAACAGCGTGACGGTCGGAAGAGAAAACCTCAAAAATGTCGGTTTCGCACATCCAGGGTGTTTTCTGGAAAACGGTGGAGGACTGGGTCCAGAAGGAGGGCCATGCACCGTGACGGAAGGGGATTTTTGCCCGCATCTCAAGGTAGCCGTATTTCCAGTTCATAGTGTATTTGGTGGTAAAGCCTTCGGAAAGGGTGAAGGGCTTTTCGGGGTCGTCGGTGCGGTGAGCCTGCATATGCACCTGACCGTTTTCGATGCGGCAGTTTTCTTTTCCGTTATCGTAAATGCGGTCGACTCCGCCCATAGTGCGCCAGAAAATCCACTTGTCGGTGTCTATCTCATCCTTGTCAAACTCGTCGTGCCAAACCAGCACACGACCCTTTTTATAATACTCTATACCGTATTTTTCGGCATCCTTTTTCATTTCTTCGTTAAACATTATTTTTTTGCCTCTTTTTCAGCTTTTGCTTTCTGAATGTCGTCGTAAAGATAAAGGTCTTCGGTCTTGGGGTCCTGATAAAGACGAATATAATCAATCCAGTAATCAATGGGCATTTCGTCCTCGTCGGTGAGGCGAGAGCCGTCGGGAGCCCAGCCACTCTTCTCGGAGAAGATTTCATTGTTTATAATAAGGCGCTCGGGGTCGTGGAAGCCGTCGATACCGTCGAGAACGTCGGCACCGAAGTTAGCCTTCTCGCCCGAAATGGGAACGGTACAGTAAAGGGTGCCGTCAACGTAGAACTTCATAAAGTCCTTGTCCCACTCCATAGCGTAGAGGTGGTATTCGTTGTTAAGATTTTCGTAGTTTTCGAAGGTGTATGCACGGGAGATACTGCCTTCGCCGCCGGGGAGCATACAATGTTTGCCGTCGCCCCACTTATGCAGGTTAGCAACAACGTGACGGTCGGAAGAGAAAATCTCGAAAATGTCGATTTCGCAGCCCCACTTGGACTTTCTGAGCCAGGGGTTAGCGGTGCACCAGAAGGAAGGCCACGCACCGTGACGGAAGGGAATTTTTGCGCGCATTTCTACGTATCCGTAGCGGAATGCCATTGTTTCAAGGGTGTTAAAGCCCTGTGAAAGCGCCCAGTTGTAACCCTCTTTTTCGCTTTTATGTACCTGAAGATGCATCTGACCGTTTTCTACTCTGCCGTATTTTTCAGAGTTGTCGTACTCGTGCATTTCGGTATACATTGTACGGGAAAAGCCCCACTTGCTTCTGTCGATTTCGCCCTTGTCAAACTCGTCGTGCCAAACCAGCACACGACCCATTTTTTCGTAAGGTGCGCCGCAAGCAGC
>JAXJWR010000197.1:0-1128 GCA_036307905.1 Acutalibacteraceae bacterium | reverse complement strand
TGTCATAACTGTCGCACTTCTCGCTACCTGCCTCGTTATCCCCGGATTTGCAGGCGCAATTGATGAAGAGCTCGACGTCTGGAACGGAGAAACTGTTGCTCCCGCAGACAGTGACGGCGACGGTGTTTACGAAATCAACACTCCCGAGGAGCTTGCCTGGGCCGTTAATAACAGCGGCGGTAAGAGCTATATCCTCACCACCGACATTTATCTTAACCACCCTGATGCAGTAAATTGGGCAACAGGCGAGGTGAACGAAGGCTTCGAGCCTCGTGAGTGGTTTGAGAATGTGATTTTCTCCGGAACCTTCGATGGTGACGGACACATTGTTTACGGCCTTTACTATCCCATAGACAACAATAAGGGTCACAGTGCAGGTGTTCACGTTGGCCTTTTCCCCAAGGTTAACGCCAGCACCACCATTAAAAACATCGGTGTAAAATCTTCTTACATTGAAACCACCGGCTTTGCAGGAGCTATTACAGGTTATTTTGGTGACCTCAACGTAACTGGCAATATTGCCTTTGATAACTGTTTTTCTGACGATACAGTAACGGTTAAGGGCTATCAGCCTTCCGGAAAAAATTGCTACACCTTTGCCGCAAGCGGAATTTTGGGCGCTTTCTACAATGTTAATGGTGTTTCAATCACAAACTGCTGGTCAAACGCCAAGACCTCCTCTATAAACGTCGGAGGCAAGGAAGATGGCAGAAACAACAAGATAGTTGGTGATATCTGGCTTGCTAACGCGGATTGGGAAACCAAATATAATAATCTTGTTATGAAAAACTGTTATGCTGTTGGCACAAAGCCTTGTCCCGCAAAGAAACAGGCAAGATTTTCTACGATGGAAAACGTTTATTCCACCGCAGCTGCAGTAGCAACCTATGGTCCTTGGACTCAGGTAAGTGAGGACAATATGAAGGGCGTCGCTTCTGTATATAATATGCCTAACCTCGGTGATGCATATTATATGACTAAAAGCACACCTGCTCTCAAGGTTTTCAACAAGGATTATGTTGAAGGTGTTTGGACAGGACTTAGAGATAGCCATTTCGAAGGTGAAGGCACCTCCGAGTCGCCCTATCTCGTTTATACCCCCGAACAGCTTGCATACGCTGTAAATAC
>JAXJWR010000196.1:0-3127 GCA_036307905.1 Acutalibacteraceae bacterium | reverse complement strand
TTACCTATTACCTCTTCACTCTTCACTAAAAAAGTCCTTGGAATTTTGAAGTAATAGGTAAGAGGTAATAGTGAAGAAGTTCGGTGTCTGCTTCGCAGACGTATTTATAATATTTTGTAAAATGCCGATTCGGCATTTTCTTTTTTATAAACGCTTTTTATGCTTTTTCACATTTTCCTGTTGATTTTTACTGATTCAAAATTATCAAACAAACAAATAACATTGCACCGGTTAAACGATAGTTCTTTGGATTATGTTGTTCACAAAACTCAAAAAGATTTATCCTTTGTGCTTGAAAAAGTTTTAAGTGAAATAATCGGAATGGGCATTCTTATTGACTTGAAGAGAGATGCGATTGCTATAGAAAACTTACGGGAATTAACAGAAAAGGAAAATTCACTTTTGTTTTCCAATCCTGAAATTGCAAAAGAATGGAATCGGATCACAATGAAGTTTGTCTCAAAAAGTTCCGCTTCATGGTGAAATCGAATGATTTCATTGACATTGAAAAATGCGGTGTTTCGTGATATAATGTGGTAAAGTCAAGAGCTTTTACCGAAGAATTGGGACAATCATTTGTGGCTGAATAGAAAGTAAAGATATATCAGCAATAATGCTCCGCTTGGCAAAAGATATTATATAGCTTGTATCAACGCCCCAACATAACTTGGAAGCACTGAGAATGGGAGAACAAGGAGTTTTGATTATGAAGATTCCGGATGAAAAAATTTCGCAACTCCAAAAGATTCTTGTAAAAGACAACGAGTGTGTAGTTGGACTTAAAATTTTTCACGGCTATAAAGGTATTGGCGGCTCCAATAGCTCTGGATTTCAGTGCGAAAGCTGTCAGGAATACACCCTAGAGCAGCTTGAGGAAATGACACCTATCAGGGTGCCGGGATCCGAAATCTGCGCTTTAGTGAACGACGTGCTGTATTTCCGATGCGCAACCGACGGACAAATACGGGTGCACACGATTGATCACCGGGAAGAAAGCTGTACTATTATGGGTGACAGTATAGGCTATGACACTTTTCTTGCCGTTAGGGTAGCCTTGCTTTTGAAGGAAGCCTAAAATAAAATATTTAAGCGCTATAATGAACACACGCAACAAAAAACCTTGTTCTTCGGAACAAGGTTTTTTAGAATGCCTATACCTATTTGCTTAATGAGCTGCAGTAGATTTCTATTGCCTGCGACACAAACTCTGCAGTACCCTTGCCGTTTTTGTCGATGTTTTCTTTAAAACGCTCATCGGCAACGTACATTTTACCCAGACCTGCCAGTATTTGCTCTGTACAGGTGTAAAATTTTTCGGTAATGGTGATTTGAAGCTCCTTGACCAGCCCCTGCGCTTCCCTTGAATCGGGGGTGTGTCCGCTTTGCATAAGAGCGGCGAATTTGGCAAGGACGGTATTCAGTCGGTGGGATGCCTGCAGATGTTTATCTGCCGAATATTCGGCGGTTTTCTCTTTGTATTCTTTATATGCGGCGGTGTTCCCCCAACGCTCATAAACTTCGGTTTGATGTTTACTCATAAGCTTCTCCTGAACGATTTATATTATAATTATACCACATATTGCAAGACTTCTCAACATTGGGATAAAAAGTCCCTTATCGGCATAGAATTTTAATGATGTTTTGTTGGGGGGATTTTTTGAAGCGAAATCTTTTTATTTGGCAATTTGCGGGATTTTCTTTTACCTCGCTTTTGGGGGTACTGCTCCATTTTTTATACGACATTACAGGGGAAAGTCTGCTTGCCGCACCCTTTTCGGGGGTAAATGAATCTACCTGGGAGCATATGAAGCTGCTTTTTTGGCCGCTGTTCCTTTTTGCCCTTATTCAGTGGCGATTTGCAGATGATTTTAAGGGTTTTTGGTGTGTAAAGCTTAAGGGCATCCTTTCGGGGCTGGTTTTTATTCCCCTTGTGTTCTACACCTTAAACGGAGTCTTTGGCAAGACCCCCGACTGGCTGAATATATCCATATTTTTTCTTGCGGTCGCGGTGGCTTTTTTGGTTGAACTTAAGACCTTCGGCGGAAAAAATGCTCGCTGCAAATATTCAAAAACGGCCTTTTACGTTATCTGTTTTATTGGGCTGCTTTTTATTGTATTTACCTTTGCGACACCAAAAATTCCTCTTTTTCTCGACCCGCTTACGGGCACCTACGGCATTTAGCTAAAAAACAACCCTAAGAAGATTTTTCTTCTTAGGGTTTTTTCCTTACGGTAGTTATTTGGGAAGCTCGTTCATTGTGAGGGTTGTTTCGGGGAAGTTTGCTTTTACAAACTCCTCCATACGTTTTTTGCCAATAATATTATTGCTGTGGATGTTGATTCTGGGAACGATTATCCCCTTTTCCTTCATCCAGCAAAGCAGGTCGTACCCATTTTCCAGCCCCTTGCCCAGGCTGTAATCAAGGGTAATGAACTCGAAGGGCATAAGCTCCAGCAAAATTTTTGCACTTTTTACGTCGCGGACACACTGGTATCCACTTTTTGGAAATGCCCTTGTATCGTCGAGAAACAGTCTCATTCGCCCTTTTCCCCTTTAACGTATTCGAGAATGTCGGCTACCGAGCAATCCAAAACCTCGCAGATGGCGGCAAGGGTGGAAAATCTGACGGCGGTAACCTTGTTATTTTTTATTTTTGAAAGATTAACATTGGAGATACCTACCCGTTCGGCCAGCTCGGAAAGGGAGATTTTACGCTCTACCATAACGCGGTCGAGATGAAGCACTATTTTACCCATATTTGCCACCTACAAAAGACCGTCCACATCCTGCTCCAGCTCTACACCGTGAGCAAAATAGCTTGTAAGAACAAATACCACCATACCCATCATAATTCCGCTTTGGTTAAGGCTGATTTCGGCAAACTCGTGGCCCAGAACGATACGCAGTATTATGCTGAAGGCAAGTCCTACCAGGGGGATGGCTATGGAATAGATTCCGATTTCTTTAAGGTTTTTTACATTCTCTGCACAGAAGGGTGTTTTTTGTTCTGCCCGTTCAATGACGGCACCGAGATTTCTGAATATAAGTGCCATGAAAAGCATAATGGCCGCACCGCCAAGTGAATAAAGGCCGTGAGCTATGTAGTTTATCTGACCTGTAGGGCCT
>JAXJWR010000195.1:0-8487 GCA_036307905.1 Acutalibacteraceae bacterium | reverse complement strand
GTGTATATGTAAATAAGGTATATTCCGAGGGCGAAATCACCCGTACCAACTTTGCCGACACCGATGCCGACTATAATGCAAAGGCTGCAGTTACCTCCGGCACTGAGCTTGCACTTTATGAAGACGTTTATGCAGGTCTTTTCCCTGTAATCGGTAAGGGCGCAGCTCTTGTTGCTATCGGTATGGAAGACTCCTACATCTCTATACGAGACTCTGCTGCTCCCATCACCATTGTTAAAGACGGTTCTACCCGCGATATGAGCCTTATCGGTTCTGTAGGTCTTGTTGGTGTGGTTGCTAACTCCGGCAGCGGTAAGGCCATCATCGACCAGTGCTATATCAACTCTTCTGTTGAACTTTCGGGCGGACGTACCGCTATGATTGGTTGCGGAAACAAAACAACCGAGTTTATTGTTTCCAATTGCTATGCTATCGCAACCATCAACGTATTTAAAGGTACCTCCGGCACAAACTGGGACAACAACACCGGCAACCGCTTCATGTTGCTTTCCGGCTACGACTCTAATCCTACCGTTTATAGCTGTTACTCCTGGGGTAACATTTCCAACAACGGTAACTTCACTAAAAATATTAGCCCCGCCAACAACGTTTATTATTTCGACGGATGGGCAAACTCAAGCTATGCCACCAAGGTTACCGAAAACGCAATTAAGGGCTCGGGCGCTAAGGAACTTATGATCAACCTCGACTGGACCAAGTTCGAAACCAAGGCCGACTCTCGCCCCGTTCTCAAGGTATTCTCTACCCATAACCTCGGTACAGAGGGCGCTGTTTGGGACGGAACCCCAGTTCAGCCCACCGAAGACCTTGACAAAAACGGCTATGTTGAAATCAACAACGCTTCCCAGCTTAACTGGGTTGTAAGCAAGGGTAACGGCAATTACGAGCTTACCAGAGACATCTGGCTTAACGACATTGCCGTTTACGGCGCAGGCGGCTTCTTCCTTGCCGACCGCGCTCCTAAGGTATGGGACTCCAAAGAAACGTTCAATGGAAACTTCAACGGTAACGGACATATCGTTCACGGTATCTTCTACAATACTAAGCCTGTTGATAAAGCTACCAGTAACAAGAACGATATCCGTTCCGGTCTTTTTGCAAACCTTGCTTCTAACGCTAACGTTACAAAGCTTGGCATTAAAGACTCCTTTATAATGAACCACGCTGCATACTCAATGGGTGCTATTTCCGGCGCCTATAAGGGTAACGGTGCAGTTATCGACCAGTGCTTCGTTGATGAGTCGGTTTATCTCCTCGGTTGGTCCGGCGTAGGTGGATTCATTGGAGAGGGTAATACTACCGTCACTATTAAAAACAGCTACTCTCTTGCATACGTTAATGCAGCAGGCGATTCTAAGGCTGCAGGCTTTATAGGCGACACCTGGTTTGATGACAGGGTTACTATTATAAACAGCTTTACAAACAATTCTAAAGTACAGGGTCAGAAGCGCACCCTTAAATCCGCAACCGGCCTTTATGCCGTGTCTAACGATAACGGCGCAACCCCTGTTACTGCCCTCAATATGATGGGCACCGCTGCCTTCACCAATATGCCTAACCTTAACGCAAACGGCGCATTCCAGGCAACCGCACGTTATCCCATGCTCCGCATCTTCGACCCCGACTATGTTGAGGAAGAAGTAGTAGGCGAGGTATGGAACGGCTCTATCGCAGCTACTTATGCAGGCGGTACAGGAACCGCAGAGGAACCCTACATCATTTCAAAGGGTTCACAGCTTGCAAAGGCTATCAACTCCTTCGGCGAGAACGGCGCTTACTTCAAGCTCGACCGCGACATCTACCTTAACGACGTTACTAAGAAGAACTGGACCGAAGGCGCAAACTATTGGTTCACCGGAATTGCAGGTACCGATGCTAACGGATATACCTACAATTCCTACAAATCCAAGGTAAGCGAAGTTACTAAAACCGGCAATGTCGGCATATTCAGCGGTAATATCGATGGTAACGGCTTCCACGTTTACGGTGTTTGCTATCCCTCCGATACTGCCAGCTACGCATCTTCCCTTATTCCTGCAGTAGCAGGCGGAACCTTCAAGAACCTCGGTCTTGACCATTTCTATCTTAATGCTACCGATACTGCAGCAGCTTTTGCAGCATTCACTTGCAAATATTCTGCTCCCATCGTAATCGATAACTGCTATATCGGCGAAGACATCAAACTTGCTGTCGACGATGCAAAGGGCGCAAAGGGCGGCTTCATCGGATATGCTAACGGAAAAAACGGAAGCAACTCCATCACTATTAAGAATTCCTACGTTCTTATCCCCGCTGCCAACCTCGGCGGCTACGGCACCAAGAGCTGTGCCTTCATCTCTGAAACCTGGCTCACCTCCTACTATATGAGCAACTGCTACTCTGTAGCTCAGCCCATCAACCCCGGCGGCGCAAAAGAAAGAGCTTCCACCGCATACGCAGACGATCTTTCCAAAATTTCCTCTGTTCTTTCCAACGTGTTCTGCCTTGAAAACGCAGGAATTGAATTCGGAAATTATGAGAAGTATGATGACGGCAACGGAAACGTAACCAAAGCCTTCACCACCCTTGCTTCTTCCGAAATGCGCGGAACCAAAGTCTTCGATAAGATGACCATCAACGGAGAAGGCGCATTCCTCTACAACATCGGCTATCCCTCTCTCGTACTCTTTGGAAACACCGTTCCCACCGAGGAGGAGCTTCTCGAGGGCCTCACCAATGTTGGAACCATGAACGAAAACGCAGGAACCTTCACCGTTCCCACCAGCGCTCTCGTTTACTCCACTACCGTCACCGCAGGCGCTCTTGAAGAGCTTAACATCGGCGGCAAATACTTCTTCCAGATTACCGAAACCGGCGCAATGGTGCTGGCAGGTGAAGAAACCGTAAACAAGCAGCTCACCCTCAGCGGTACAGTAAACGTTAAGATTTACGTTGTAGGCGGATTTATGATTGCCTTCGTAAACGACGAGTGTGTAGGCCTTGTTTCTGTAAGTGTTGCTCCCAACACCTCCTTTACCAAGGCTGGAGCTAATGCTTCCGCTATCGACCTCTACATTGCTGACGCTACCTTCGACGGTGTAACCTTCGGCGACGTAAACCTCCAGCTTAAGGATAACCTCGGCAACGCTACCACCGGTGGTGTTAAGCTCGATGTAAATCTTACCGAGTCTGATGCAATCAACGACTTCGGCTACGAAACCGAGTACGGCGTACTCCTCGTAATCGGCGACAAGGTTGTTTCCGACATTACTGCAGATGGTGCTGTCAAGTACGTTATGAACGGCGCTGCTCAGAATTTCGAAATCACCGGTCTTGGCACCGCTAAGCAGGAACTCTTCTTCGCTCTCCGCGGCTATGCTAAGATTAAGGTTACCGACGAAATCGATTACTACTATTACGGAAGCACCACTACCGTATTCAGCCCCATTTACGAGGCTAACGACCTCTATGCAAACGAGAATTATGCCGATGCTATCAAGGCTGTATACGGCGCATCCGACAAGTTCATCGAGAACTACGACGGCGACATTGAGTTTGCTACCTTCGGTGACTATCACTACAAGACCGGTATGTACACCTCTATCCTTTCGGATATGAAGGCTGTTGTAGATACCGCTAAAACCTTAAACGACGGTCAGGGAGCAGACTTCATCCTCTCCCTCGGTGATATGACCAACGATATGAAGGGCTCCAAGGAAGTTACCAACTACCTCCTCGACGGTAAGTACAGCTTCCGCGGTACCGAATCGCCAAGGATCATAATTTAACCTTCTTCAACCTCTATGGTAATCACGAGCTTGAGTCCACAGGAAACACCATGGACATAGTTTCTCCCACCCTTACCAACAGCACAGCCGCTCATTGGGGCGATGGTACCGTTGGCAGAGTACCCGCAAATAACCAGTACGGTTACTACTATGCAGACGTAAA
This sequence comes from Acutalibacteraceae bacterium, assembly GCA_036307905.1. Lineage (GTDB taxonomy): Bacteria > Bacillota > Clostridia > Oscillospirales > Acutalibacteraceae > SFWF01. Next base: position 4,536 of record JAXJWR010000195.1, on the reverse strand, counting down.
CGGCTTCCGTCTTATCGTAATCGATACCAACTACTCTTGGAACCCCAACCACATCAACGGCGAAGTAGTTGGCTGGGAGCACAACCTCACCGCTTCCTACGGTTCACCCCTTGCTCCACACAATGCACTCCGTGGCTTTGACGAGGGTGCTGCAGCCCTTGCAAACTCCAATACCAACTCCTTAGGCCCTGTTCAGCTTGAATGGCTCGATGGTGTTCTTATGGATGCAGTTGAAAAGGGAATCCCCTGTATCGTTGCAGGTCACGAGTCTATGTCCGGCACATATAGCGGCGGCGCAGACTCCAAGCAGGTTCGTGCCCTCTACAAGAAGGCTAACGACATCCGTACAGGAACCGTACTCGCTTCCCTTAACGGACACCTCCATACCAACCGTACCGACGTTGTTGAAGGCGTTCTCTATCTCGACATCAACACCGTTCGTAACTCAGAGTGGAGAGAAACCTCTGAAGCTCACTACAATAGCTCTCATGCCTTTACCATTGACTACTATGATGATAACGGCAACTATCTGAGCAGCAGCGCTTCCAACCTCAACGCTCTTGGAAAGGGCAAACAGACCTGGTTTGCAAACGATCCCATTTACAGCACCGTTAAGATTACACAGCGTGGCGCTGTTGAGCTTACCGGCTGCAGATCCAAGTATATGTATGACGTAATTCCTGAAGGATACAAGAATTACGCATATCCCGGCCAGAACTCCGGCTACTGGAACCTCGGCGATGCTGAGTTCACCGTAACCGACATTGTATGGCCCCAGTAATCACTTAAATAAAAAAGAACCTCTCCGAGGAGAGGTTCTTTTTTTATTTGTAGTATGGTTACGCTTTAAAACTCGCAGGCACTATACAGGCTATCATATATCTCCTTGGTTTCGGCCTCGGTTCGTCCGCCGATTACCAGGGTTTTTCCGTCAATCTTAATTACTATACAGGCACCGTTTCCCGTATAGGAATATCTTGTGTAATTCCCAAACTCCTCGTTTCTGAAGCTACCCAGAAGAAGTCTGGTATTTTGAAATCCGTAGGTGCGAATACCGGGTTCGTTGCTTTGTACAAAGTTTAACGATTCAACGTCGGCAAAGTCAACCGTTATTTTGCCGTAGTAGGTTGAACTTACCGAAAACGAGTCATCCATAATTTCGGTGTGAACGTCCCCCGTAAACATTATTATTCCAACAATAATTAAAATTATGGGAACAACCACAGCAGTAACAATCAAAGGAGCCTTTTTAACTTCCTTCGAAATATCGATGGTGTTTACGGCATCTTCGGGGTGAGTGGCTCTAAAACGATAGGCATATATAACGGGGACAATTATCGCAACAAGCACTACGGTGATCATCACTGCCGCAAACCAAATTTCAGGTAAAAAGGCGGTAAGCAGCATAACAATTCCGCATACTACCCAAAGCTTACCTGCCATGCGGTGGGTCGCATTCCAGTTGGCTTCGCTTTCCAAAAGGGGCTTAATTTTTATACCCATTGTGAAGTTGCGGCGAACCTTTGGAAGATAGTTTCCAATGCCTATAAACATTAGTCCAAATAAAAGGGAAAAGAACATTGAGAACTTGAACTTAACGTCCAGCGCAATAAAATAGGTAATAATTCCCATAATTAAAGAGATTGCAGGAATTATCCAAAATACTACTCGGTATGCCTTGGGGTTCTGCTCGTGGGATTTGCGGTCAAATCCCGAAAGAAAGGCCAGTAGCCACTGAACAGCAAGCAAAATAAGGGGCATTCCTAAAACGCCGAAAACCTTTCCCGAGTATCCGTTTGCATCGTCTGAGAAGCCCCAGTGGGTAGGCAATACTTCGGGTAGTTTGTTCCACAAAATCAGGCCGGCAACCGCAGGCAATAGAATTATAATAGAGGTTATTATAAGGACTTTAAGGTGTTTTTTAATCATTATTGTTATCTCCTTTCAGGGTGGTTATCCAAAGCAGGGTTTCCTCCAGCACGGAGGTGTTCAGTTCATAGTATATAAACTTGCCTTCTCTGGTGTCGCGTATAAGGTCGGCTTCTTTAAGCACCGACAAATGGCGGGAAATAGAGGCATCCGTCACCTCAAATCGGGATGAAATCTCTCCTGCCGAAAGCCGTCCGTTTTTGAGCATATCAAGAATGCTTCGCCTTATCGGGTCGGACAGAGCCTTTAACGTCTGCTGTAATGCCATAGGTTCACTCCTTTATTTAACATTTAACCTAATTGTTAAATGTATTATAGCATAACACCCCTCCGTTGTCAAGAGGGGAATAAAAATGGCTCCCTTGTGTAAAGGGAGCTGGATTTTTGCAAAGCAAAAAGACTGAGGGATTGACGAAGGGACTTGCTTAAAGTAATAGGCTTCGGGTTTCGGTGGTTAGGAGCGGATACCGAGGCAGTTTAGCTTTCGGTTTCCGTTACTCTATTTATCTGCCGCAGGCTCCTTTCCCCAGGCTATCATTAAATTGTTATACACCCCTAAGCTGAGCTTCGGGGATATATTTCTGTGCCGCTTTAAGCATTTCGGTCAGAGTATCGGTATTGTGGGCGGTCATACCCTCTCCGATAATGTCGCCCGAATCTACAAAGTTTTGCAGGAAATATTTTTTTGCTCCCTTAATACGGCGGGCAATGGCTTCAATATCTTCTACCGTGTGCAGGGGAGATACCACCGTAGTGCGGAACTCAAAATCCACCTTGCCTTCAAGCAGCAGTTCGATGCTTTCTTCAATAGGCGCGGTATCAAAATCGATTATCCCTACCGTACTGCCGTATTTTGGCAAACAGTTTTTAACGTCCATAGCAACGTAGTCTAAAAGGCCTTGGTCTATAAGTTCTCTGAGCTTTTCGGGAAAACAGCCGTTGGTGTCCAGCTTAACCGCATAGCCCAGCTGCTTTACCTTATAGATAAAGTCCTTTATGTCGGGGCGTAAAAGAGGTTCTCCCCCTGTAAAGCAGACTCCGTCGAGCAGGCCCGTGCGCTTTTTAAGATATTCAAGAATTTCCTCGTCGGGATAGCTTTCCATAGGCCCGCCCAGCACGAGGGAAGCGTTATGGCAAAAGGGACAGCGCAGATTACAGCCCCCCGAAAAAATGGTGCAGGCTACCCTGCCGGGGAAGTCTAAAAGTGTCATTTTTTGAAATCCGTTAAAAATCATAGCGACCTCTCACAATATATAGTGTATAGATTGTACATTATATAGTGGTTGTTGTCAAGAACTTGTGGTTGTGGAAATTTTTTATAATATGTGTATGCAAGGCCGCAAACCCTGATAAATCCAAGGATTTTCAGTTTTTTGATTGCATAAAATCCACAAAATGTGCTGTATATGCATAAAAATGAATACAATATATTGTATTTTGTCCTTGACAAGACACCATCTCTCGTATATAATAGGGGTACACGCGTAAAAAGCAATAAAAATATATCGAAAAAGGAGAAAAAAGAATGTATAACGTCGTAAAACGTGACGGAAAAGTCGTTCCCTTTGACCTTTCCAAAATCAGCACCGCCATATTCCAGGCTTTCGATGCCTGCCAGAAGCAGTTCAACCAGGATATTATTGATTTCCTCGCTCTTAAGGTTACCGCCCAGTTCGAGCCTAAAATCGTTGACGGTAAAATCGAGGTTGAGCACATTCAGGATGCCGTAGAGTCTGTACTTATCAAGGCCGGCTACGACGATGTTGCCAAGGCATACATCATCTACCGTCGTCAGAGAGAGAAGATTCGTAACCTCTCTGCTACTATGGTTGACTATAAGGCAATCGTAGATAACTATCTTAACATCAACGACTGGCGTGTTAAGGAAAACTCCACAGTTACTTATTCTGTAGGCGGACTTATCCTTTCTAACTCGGGTGCCGTTACCGCCAACTACTGGCTTTCCGAGATTTATGACGATGAAATCGGCAACGCTCACAGAAATGCCGACATTCACATTCACGACCTGTCCATGCTCACCGGCTACTGCGCAGGCTGGTCCTTAAAGCAGCTTATCCAGGAAGGACTTGGCGGAGTTCCCGGAAAGATTACCTCTGCTCCCGCAGCCCATCTTTCCACCCTCTGCAACCAGATGGTAAACTTCCTCGGAATTATGCAGAACGAGTGGGCAGGCGCACAGGCCTTCTCCTCCTTCGATACCTATCTTGCCCCCTTCGTAAAGGTTGATAACCTTTCCTATAAAGAGGTTAAGCAGTGCATCCAGTCCTTCATCTATGGTGTAAATACACCCTCCCGCTGGGGTACTCAGTCTCCCTTTACCAACATCACATTAGACTGGGTTGTTCCTGCCGACCTTGCTGAGCTCAACTGTATCGTTGGCGGCAAGGAAATGGACTTCAAGTATAAAGACTGTAAAGCCGAAATGGATATGGTCAACAAGGCCTTTATCGAAATTATGATCGAGGGCGATGCCAACGGCCGTGGCTTCCAGTATCCCATCCCCACCTACTCCATTACCCAGAATTTCGACTGGAGCGAAACCGAGAACAACAAGCTCCTGTTTGAGATGACTGCCAAGTACGGCAC
>JAXJWR010000194.1:0-4929 GCA_036307905.1 Acutalibacteraceae bacterium | reverse complement strand
GACAGCAGACAGACCGTCTCAACATGCTCGGTGTGGGGGAACATATCCACAGGTTGAATTCTTCTTACCTTATAGCCCTTACGGGTAAGAAATGACAGGTCACGCGCCTGGGTTTCGGGGTTACAGGAAATGTAGACGATTTTCTCGGGAGCGAGGAATACAAGGGAGCGAAGAAACTCAAGACTTGCCCCTGCTCTGGGTGGGTCCATAATTACCACGTCAAATTTTTCCTCTGCTTCTGCGGCTTTTACCATAAACTTTCCTGCGTCGTCCTTGAAGAATTCGACATTATTTACATTGTTAAGCTTGGCATTTACCACTGCATCCCTGACGGCATCGGGGTTTAGTTCAACTCCTACAACTTTTTTGGCCTTTTTCGATGCAATTATACCGATGGTGCCTGTTCCGCAGTAGGCATCCAGCACGGTTTGGGTGCCGTCCAGCTCGGCATATTCCATTGCCTTTCCGTAAAGCACCTCGGTTTGGGTGGGATTTATCTGGTAAAAGGCCTTTGCCGAAATTCTGAATCTGAAGCCGCAAAGATTTTCTTCTATATATCCGCTGCCGAAAAGGGTTCGGCTATCGTTTCCCAGAACAAGGCTTGTGCGCTTGTTATTGACGTTCTGAACTATTGTGGTTATTTCGGGGTGACGCACAAGCAGTGCGTTTACGAACGGAGTTTCTTTGGGAAATTCCATTACCGAAGTGACCAGCACCACCATTATCTGTCCGCTGGAAAAACCTCTTTTAACGAGAACGTGACGAAGGAAACCCTTCATTGTATTATCGTTAAAGGGACGAAGCTTAAAGCTTTTAAGCAGTTTTCTGATGGTAACAATAATCTCGTCTGCTTTTTCGTCCTCTATCATACAGTTGTCTACAGGTACTATATTATGTGTGGATGACTGATAAACGCCCGAAATAATTTCACCCTTACGCTCCCCGAAGGCGGCCTGCACCTTATTGCGGTAGTGGTAGGGATTTTCCATTCCGATTATCTCGTTTACGTGGTGATAACGGCCAAGCAGCTTTATAACCTTTATCTGCTTGAAGCTGAGCTGGCGGGGGTATGGCAAGTTCTGAAGCTGACAACCGCCGCACTTTTTATAGTTTGGACATTTAATATGTTGTTCGCTCATTTTATCACCTCATTTTCTTTGTAATCAATCTTCGAATGCAAGTTTTATGCCCATCTCAGTAACGCGGCGGCAGTAATCTGCCACCCTATCCGGCAAATAATCTTCCACACGGTGTCCGTCGAAGCCGATGCTGAGACGAACTCCCGATTCCCTTACGATGGCTTGCTGTTCTTTGTTTTTAAAAAACTCCAGCATATATGGATGCTCACGATAGCGATGTATACTGTCGTAACTTACATTCATTTCCCAAAATATATTTTGCTCTGCCATACGTTTAAAATATTTATAGGGGTCTTCACCGATAGAGTTTATAAAAGCAAACATATCGGTATGGGCAACCCCTGTATTTTTACAGCCGCATCTTTCGGCAAAACTAAACAGATCACGTTTGATAATCGAGTTTTCGATATCGGGATTTTCTATCATACAGTAGTCGAATATAGAAAAATCCGCATCGTCAGGAGGAGCTATTTTAGGCTCGTTAAGATGCGCGGTTATTTCAATACCGCGAAGAAGGGTTATTTGGTCGGCATATTTCTCTTTTAAAAGAGAGATATGGTCGTAATACTTCTGCAGGGCGAATTTATTATAACTGTGAGGCACTATGTCGGCGGGAGCGCTATAGGCGTGGCAACTGCCGTAGCCTACGCCGTGGTTGTGATCGCAGATGCCGAAAAGTTCTATTCCACCTGCTATCGCTGCTTCTATAATTGTCTCGGGGCTATCCTTTCCGCAGAAATAATAATATGTGTGTGAATGTAAATCCTGTATCATTTTTCGTACCCCATATCTTCAAGGACGTTTTTAAGAAGTGCCGGGTCATCGGTCATAATACAGTCGCAGCCCAGTTTAATAAGTTCGCGCATTTCTTCCTCGTCGTTAATGGTCCAGTACTGAACAGCGACATTTCTTCTGTGAGCGCGACTGATTATGGTCTTTTTATCAAGTTTAAGGGTGATTCCCAGGTCGTACTCGGTGGGAATCTGCAGGCAAAATCGCTGCTGTTAAAAAGATTTACGCCCAAAAACTGTGTGAGAATAAAGCCTGCTGCGGTTCCTGTGGAGGCGCCTCTGTGGGCTGCAATTTGGGGACGGCTACCTTTCTCGATAACGAAGGGGTTTGTTTCTACATTCTTCTTAGGCGGAATTATATTTATTACCGCAAAAAAAGTAACTACTGCCGCAAGAATTATTGCCGTGATTTTTAAACCTTTATGTTTTTTCATATTCATGCTCCTTGAACAGATTTGTTTCTGACAAGCTTTGCCACCGTTTCTACGTGGGCAGTTTTCGGAAACAGGTCGAAGGGAGTGTATTCCAACAGTTTATACCCAAGCTCGGCAAGGATTTTTACATCGCGGGCCAGGGTTGCGGGGTCGCAAGAAACATAAACCAAGGTATCAGGAGCGAAATCTTTTGAGATGGTATTTAAAAGCTCTTCGCTGCAACCCTTTCTTGGTGGGTCGACTATTACTACGTCGGGTTTTATATTTCTTTCTGCCAGCTGCTCGGCCGCCTTTGCGGCATCTCCGCAGATAAATTCGGTATTTGTTATACCGTTAATTTCGGAGTTGTGTTTTGCATCCTCGATAGCTTCGGGGATTATTTCAACACCAATTATGCTTTTGGCGTCCCGTGCCATAGAGAGTCCGATAGTGCCTGCTCCGCAATAAAGGTCTAACACGGCCTTTTTATCGGGGGCGGCATACTCCTTTGCCTTTTCGTACAGCTTTTCGGCCATATCGTGATTTACCTGATAGAAGGACAGGGGGCTTATGCGGATTTTAACCCCGCAAAGGATATCGTATATATAGCCGTCGCCGTAGAGATTTTTACATTCATCCGAAAGGATAACGTTGGTGCGCTTTTTATTTATATTTAAAACCACAGTTTTAAGGTTTTCGCCAATTTCAGCACAAAGGTCCTGCACAAGACGATTTGCGGCATTGACCTTATCGCCGTTTATAACAAGGCATACCATTATCTCCCCTGTTACTACTGCTTTTCTGATATACAGATGACGGACAAGGCCTTTGCCTGTTTCCTCGTTATAAACGGTGTTTCCCGAGGTTTTCATCCAGAATTTGAACACGTCGCAAATGCGGGTAAACTCCTCCGGCTGAAGGGCACAGATGTCCGATGATATGATTCTGTGAGAATGATTGGCAAAAAAGCCTACCGAACCATCCTGCGCAACGGGATACTGTGCCTTATTGCGATAGCCCGAAGTTTTAAGGTCGGATATAATTTCATTTGCGGCAAGGTCTATACCGCCGATTCTTTTTATGGCATCCTCTACCCTTTGCTGTTTAATTTTAAGTTCCTCTTCATAGGAAATATGGCGGTATACACAGCCGCCGCATTTTGAGAAAACGTGGCAGTCCTGCTCGCAGCGTGAAGCAGAGGGAACTATTATTTTTTCTGTTTTTCCAAAGGCACAGTTTGACTTTACCTTTAGAATTTTAACCAAAAGCTCGTCCCCTATGGCGGTAAGCGGCACAAAAACAGCAAGGCCCTCGTATCTTCCGATACCGGAACCTTCTGAGGACATTGCCGTTATTTTAAGCTCAATTACATCGTTTTTCTTCATATACTTCCTTAAAATCCAAGACTGTATTTGTCTTTGGCATAGAATTCAAGACTTAAATTATAGTTCACCAGCGCGTATCTGCAATGTACGGCATAACAACCTAAAAACAGAGGTGCGGTATAAAGCAGAGGTGCAACAAACAGAGATAAAACCATCCAGGCGGAAACCGATATGACAAGAGATAGGAAGGAGGCTACCGACCTGCGGGATATCATAACCGAAATGTGCATCGCCTCCAGCAGATGCATTCCGTCGTCCATAACTACAAGGGCGGGGAAAAGATAGTATCTTGACATTACCGTGATACCTGCAAAAATCCCCACTACGCGAAGGAAGGACTTAACAAGCTCCAGCTTGGCTACCCACAAAGGAATTTCGGTGCCGAGAAACTGGTAGAGCCAGGCATTGGAAAGCAGGGTGATTAAAATATAGGGCAGCAAACAGGTAAAAAGGGCCGCAAAGCATTTAAACGCCATTAAAAGTGCGCTTTTGAGCGCCCTTTTATAACGGAACATATCTCCCAGATAGTAGAAAACGTCAACAGGGTCGGTGGATACACCGTCGGTTATTCGCCAATAATAGCGAATTGCACCCAGCAGGATAGGATATACCAGCACGATAATCAATAAAACCGTAAGTCCCACAGACGCAATCGAAAGCCAACCCGTAAGCAAATAGGAAAATCCTTCTGACAAAACGAGCACCAGATAGTAGGCAAATACAGGTATCATTGCGGCAATGGTCGCCTCAAGTCTTTTACCCTTGAGGGCCGATTTCACCGTGCTTTTAACCACCGGCGAAGCCGGGATTCGTGAGGGAAACATAAAGTATCTCCTTTAAAGTATCTTAAGTTTGGCATAACCTGCCATTATCTTCTTAGTTCCCACAGTATCAAAGGCTATTTCAAGCATAGCGTCGTTACCCATGGGGATTGTTTTTAGAATAAGACCTTGGCCGAAGGTTTTGTGTTCTACCCTCATTCCTGCCGAGTAGCTTTGACCACCTGTGGCGGGGGCAGGCTTTTCGGGTTTTCTAAAAACGTTACTGTAATTATATGCCTGGGCCGAGGGTGTTCGTACTGCGGTGGGGGTGCGGGAAGGAACCGCTGTTGCCGCATAGCTTCTGCGGGCAGCAACCTGCTCGCAAAGGGTTTCGGGAATTTCCTCAAGGAAGCGCGAACGCTTATTACGAGAGGTTGTTC
>JAXJWR010000193.1:0-5283 GCA_036307905.1 Acutalibacteraceae bacterium | reverse complement strand
TCCACCATGTAAAAAACCTCTTTTGTCCGGTAGACAAAAGAGGTTTTTTACAATGATATCCGTTCCCTTCGGTCACGGGTGATATACCCTGCGGGTATGATATCTGCTTCGCAGATGATATACGCTTCGCGTATGAAGGAACGGATATTATATCATGCTTGCGTAGCAAGTATATCATACGGCGTGCCGTATATCATATCGCGACAGCGATATATCATTGAAAAACACAACTTTTTATGATATAATACCGATGAAAGAAGGTGTTTTTATGTCCGAAAACAGATTACTTGACTTGTCTTTTGAATTCGCAGTTGCGATTGTTAATCTTGTTGACGATGTAACTGCACCGAAAAGCTCTTATATGACTGATCAGCTCGCAAGAGCAGGTACATCCGTTGGGGCAAATATTCACGAAGCGCAATACGCACAGAGCAAGAAGGATTTTGTGGCAAAATTAGAAATCGCATTGAAAGAATCGAATGAAACGAGTTATTGGTTGAAATTGATGTATGAAACCAAGAGAATAGATACGGCTAATTATCAATACACCGAAAAGCTTTGTGGTAATATTCGTAGGCTTTTGATCGCATCCTGCCGAACCGCAAAGGAGAATAGGAAATGATAGGTCCGATCGTTACCGTAACTGTTGACAGACCTCTGGGTAGTTATCATCCTGAGCATCCGGACATATATTATCCAATAAACTATGGCTATATTGAAGGGACAATGGCTGCAGATGGTGAAGAAGAGGATGCTTATGTTTTAGGTATAACAGAGCCGGTTTCTGAGTTTACCGGAAGAATAATAGCCATTATCAATCGTGAGAATGATATAGAACATAAATGGGTAGTTGCACCGGATGGTATGACTTTTACGCAGGAAGAGATTGCGGAATTAACATATTTCCAAGAACAGTATTTTAAGTCGACAATCTCCTTGCTATATAAACATCTTTAACCTGATGTACTTTTGCTTACTTTTACCTCGTTTTTACTCCGTTTGGTTGCTCTTTTGCAATGATATTCCTTCCTTGCGGAAGTTGAAATATGACAACTTTTATGATATTATAAACTAAAGCATACAGAAAACAGATTGGGGTGACCGAAATGACGGTGAGGTTGTTTATTGGTGCTATTACTAAGTTTTTTCTTGGTGTGGTTTTGGTTGCTGCATTGATATTTTTACCTGCCGGAAGTTTTTCCTTTTACGGTGGTTGGCTTTTTATGGGGATTTTATTTATTCCCATGTTCTTTGCGGGAATTGTTATGATGCTGAAAAATCCCGAACTGCTTAAAAAGCGGCTTAGTGCAAAGGAAAAACTAAAAGAACAAGGTCTTGTTGTGAAGCTGAGCGGTCTAATGTTTATGGTCGGTTTTATCCTTGCGGGGCTTGGATTCCGATTTAACTGGTATACCCTTCCAAAAAGCGTTTCACTTGGCGCGGCCGTAGTTTTTATTTTTGCATATCTGCTTTATGCAGAGGTACTTAGAGAAAACACATACCTTAGCCGCACTATCGAAGTACAGGAAAACCAAAAAGTTATCGACACGGGGCTGTACGGTCTTGTAAGACACCCTATGTACAGCGTTACGTTGCTGCTATTTTTATCTATGCCGCTGGTTCTGGGGTCGGTATATTCCTTTCTCGTTTTTCTGGCATACCCCTTTATAATTGTCAAAAGAATTAAAAGCGAAGAAGAGTTTTTGCTGAAAGAACTGGAAGGCTACCGCGAATATATGCAAAAAGTAAAATACCGTTTGATACCGTTTATTTGGTAGTTTAAAGATTATTTACTAATACAAAAACCAATTTTGTCCCTAAGTGAGCACCGGGTAGATATGTATATGGATATGGATATGATTAAAATTTCCTAAATAATAAGCATTTCATATCTTTACTATTGAAAAACAGATAAAAAACTCCTATAATGGGTATATCCCTGTTATAGGAGTTTTTCTTTTATCGGAGTTTAAAATGCAGAACATATTAGAAAAAATCAGACCCTCGAAAAAACAGCTTGAATTTCTTTCCTGGGAATTTGGCTTATTTTTTCATTTTGGAATAAGAACCTTTCATCCCGGATTTAGCGACTGGGATATGCGGGAGATGAGTTTAGACGCTTTTTGCCCCAACCTTATAGACTGCGATGAATGGCTGGCATCCGCAAAACAGGCGGGTGCAAAATACGCTATTATGACCGCCAAGCATCACGACGGATTTGCCAACTGGCCCTCGAAATATACCGAGTTTTCGGTAAAAAACGTTCCTTGGATGGATGGAAAGGGTGACGTTGTAAGACTTTTTACCGATGCCTGCAGAAAGCACGGCCTTAAGGTAGGTATTTATTACTCCCCTGCCGATTACAGCGCTAAAAACGATTCTGTAACCGCCCGCGAATTTGAGGATTATTTTATTGCGCAGATTTCCGAACTACTGACAGACTACGGAAAAATCGACTATCTTTGGTTTGACGGATGCGGTTCTGAAAATCTGGTTTTCGATAAAGCAAGAATAATAAAGGCAATTCGTACTCTTCAGCCTGAAATTCTGATTTTTAATATGTGGGATCCCGACGTTCGCTGGATAGGAAACGAAGAGGGCTATGCTCCGATTGAGAACTCCGGCGTGGTAGATAACCTAGATTTTTCTGTTATGACCGACAAGAAAGAGGCCCTGGGCTCGAAAATGTTTTTGCCTGCCGAATGCGATATGCGAATGAGAGAATCCCATTGGTTTACCGCCGACGACAGTGAGGTTCCTACCATTAAATCGGTGGAAAAGCTTATGGAAATATACGACTGTTCTGTGGGCAGAGGCGCAAATCTTTTACTTAACATCGGCCCTGCCGCCACCGGCAGACTGCCCGTTCAGGATAAAAAACGGTTACTGGAGTTTGGCGATGCGCTGGCTAAGCGTTTTGCCAATCCCGTTGCCTCCTGCGAGGGGGAAAACTGCTTAGCATTTAACAAAAACGCTGTAAACACGATTGTTATTGAAGAGGACATTACCGATGGCGAAGGCGTTTACGAGTTTGAAATCCTTGCAGACGGTGTATCTGTTTACGGGGGTAAAACCATTGGTCATAAGGCTATATGCAAATTTAAAGAAGTTGTTTGCAAACATATAGAGATTAAAGTTACAAAGGGCAACAATGCAAAAATCAAAAAGATTACTGCATTTTACTGCAAATGAGGAATAATATGAACATTCGCGAAGAATCGCTTAAAAAGCACTATGAGTGGCATGGCAAGCTTGAAATTTGCTCCCGTGCCAAGGTTACCAATAAGGAAGAGCTTTCGCTGGCCTACACCCCCGGTGTGGCAGAGCCTTGCCTTGAAATAAACAAAGACTACGAAAAGTCCTTTGCCCTTACCCGTCGCTGGAACACGGTAGCGGTGGTTACCGACGGCACCGCTGTTTTAGGTCTGGGAGACATAGGCCCCGAAGCAGGTATGCCTGTTATGGAAGGCAAATGCGTTCTTTTTAAAGAGTTTGCAGGGGTTGACGCCTTCCCTATTTGTATCCGCAGCAAGGACGTTGAGGAAATCGTAAGAACGGTATATCTTATTTCGGGAGGATTTGGCGGAATAAACCTTGAGGATATTTCGGCTCCCCGTTGCTTTGAAATAGAAAAAAGGCTTAAAGAAATATGCGACATTCCCGTTTTTCACGACGATCAGCACGGCACGGCCGTTGTGGTGGCCGCGGCTCTGCTTAATGCACTAAAACTCGTAAAGAAGGATATAGAAAGCGTCAAATGTGTTATAAACGGTGCCGGAAGTGCCGGTATTGCCATTGGACGGCATCTGCTTAATTTAGGTGTTAAAAATCTGATTATGGTCGACCGCTTCGGCATTATATGCGAGGGTATGGAGGGGCTTAATCCTGCCCACGAGGAAATTAGCAAGCTTACTAACAAGGAGCATTTAACAGGAACCCTGGCCGACGCAATGAAAGGCGCAGACGTATTTATCGGAGTATCAGCACCGGGTGTTGTAAGTGAAGAAATGGTTTCTTCCATGGCAAAGGATTCTATTGTATTCCCGATGGCAAACCCCACCCCCGAAATTATGCCCGACCTTGCCCTAAAAGCGGGAGCAAGGGTTGTGGGAACAGGTCGTTCCGACTTTCCTAACCAGATAAACAACGTGATGGCCTTCCCCGGAATTTTCCGAGGTGCTCTGGACGTGCGAGCATCGCAGATAAACGAAGAAATGAAGATGGCCGCCTCCCTTGCAATAGCTTCACTGGTTTCCGACGAGGAGCTTCGGGAAGATTATATTATGCCCTTCGCCTTTGACGAGAGAATCGGAAGCAAAGTAGCCGATGCGGTTGCCAAGGCGGCGGTGGAATCGGGAGTGGCAAAGAAAAGCTTATGAGTTTAGTTTTAAAGCCTGTGCATATTTTCGAGCCTGACCCTTTGCAGTGCGGACAGTCGGTACTGGCCATGCTTACGGGAAAGACGGTTGAAGAGATTATTTCCCTTTGCGAAACCGAGCGGGAAACCACCCTTGCGGATATGAAAAGGGTGCTTACCCTATGCGGTATAAATTTTGACCAAAACCGAGTACAGGTAAACCGTAAAGAGGAGCTTCCCGAAATTGCTCTGCTCAGCCTTGAAACCCCAAAGTGCTGGCACTGGTCGCTTTATTTTGAGGGAATCTTTTACGACCCCGAGCACGGTGTGCTGGAGAACTTTCCAAAATGCAACAGAAAATATTATTGGGAAATAAAAAAATAGTGAGGTAAAACCTCACTATTTTTTGTTTTTTAATCGAACATCAACTTTATGAACAGTCCGCCCTGAACGGTTCTGTGACGGAATCCTCTCATATTGGCGATGTCTGCAAAATACAAGTCGGTCATAGGAACATATGTACGCATTGAGTTGTATGCATTCCAAAGGCTGTCGGTAAGGATGCAGAAATCCTTTTTATTATCGGCCAAAGATGCTGCCCATACAAGCCAGTCGGACTTTGTGAAGGTCTCTCTGGAGTCGAGGGGAACACCATAGGGTAAAAGTTCCTTCTTATAACGGGCAATTTCGCCTTTATAAAAGCTTTCGGGGAAAAGGTTTGTATTCCAAAGTTTATCCCAAATGGCGTTATATTTAAGGGAGAAGGTGCCTTCGTTATCGAAGGTAAGGCGATAGCTTCCGTCGAGGTTGGCAGCACGCTCAATCAGAGAATCGGCATATTCTTTTGCCTTAGCCATCATCTTTTCGGACTCTGCCTTATCCCCTGCTTTTTCGAGAATCCTGGCATAGCCTGCAATTCCCATTAT
>JAXJWR010000192.1:0-1696 GCA_036307905.1 Acutalibacteraceae bacterium | reverse complement strand
GTCGCACCTTCCCCATGCGTAATAAGGAAACCGCTGCCGATTACCGCTATTTCCCCGACCCCAACCTTATGCCCATCGTCATAGACGACCAGTGGCTCAGTGAAATAAAGGCAAGTATGCCTGCAACCGCAGAAGAAAAGGGTCAGAAATATGTTGATATGGGTATCGCCGCTAAAGAGGCTGCTGTTCTGGCAAGCGATGCTAAGCTTTGCGCCGTATTCGACGAGGTTGTCGGCTTGGGTCGCGAGCCTAAGAGTGTCGCCTCCTGGATTCTTACCGAGTGTATGAGCCGTATGCGTTACCTTGGCATCGAAACCCTCTCCATCGCACCTCAAAAACTTTCCCGCATTATCGAACTGGTAGACAGCGGAGAAATCACCCGTGCTGCAGGTAAAAAGGTTCTTGCCGCCGTATTTGAAAAGGACGTAGATGTCGATAAATACTGCGACGAACAGGGCCTTAACGCTAAGGTAGATGACAGCGTTATCGAGGCTACCGTAGACCGCGTTATTGCCGAAAATCCCCAGGCCGTTGCCGATTATAAGGGCGGCAAGGTCAAGGCTCTCCAGGCACTTTTCGGTTCCTGTATGCGCGAGCTTAAGGGTATCGGTGACCCTGCCGTTATCAAGGCTCTCTTAGAGCAGAAATTAAACTAATTTAAAAGAGGTCGAGCACTCGACCTCTTTCTTTAAATCAATAAAAACTGCATGGCAACCGTAGGGCGGGGGCTTGTCTCCCGCCGTGCGATATTGCAATTTTATATAAAACTAACGGCTACCATTTAAAGGAAAAATCTTATGACACAAAAACTTTACGAAAACGATTCCTATATAAAAGAATTCACCGCCACAGTTACCTCATGCGAGGAAAAGGACGGTAAATTCTATATAACCCTCGACAAAACTGCATTTTTCCCTGAGGGCGGCGGACAGGCGCCCGATAAAGGCACTATAAACGGAATATCTGTCCTCGACGTGCAGGAAAAGGGGGACGAGGTGATTCATACCCTATCAGAGCCCCTTACTGTTGGCGAGGAGGTTGCTTGCGCCATCGACTGGCCGCTGCGTTTCTCCCGTATGCAAAACCACTCTGCCGAGCATATTTTGTCGGGTGTAATCCATAAAATGTTTGGATATAACAACGTTGGCTTTCATATGAACGACAGCCTCATCACCTTTGACGTTGACGGTCCTCTTACCGCCGAAGATATTGAAAGAGTGGAAAAAGAAGCCAACCGCGCCGTTTTCGAAAATGCACGGATAAAGGTTTCGTATCCCTCGGCCGATGAATTCGAAACAATCGACTGCCGCAGTAAAATAGAACTTGCCGAGGGTGTAAGGCTTATAACCATAGAAGGCTTTGATTCCTGCGCCTGCTGTGCTCCCCATCCAAACAGAGCGGGGGAGATAGGCATTATAAAAATCATTAACTATCTACCCAATAAAGGGGGCACCCGAATAGAAATGGTAGCAGGCGCTCTTGCCCTCGCTGACTATTCCTATCTTCATACCGCAGCAAAAACCATAATGAAGCAGCTTTCGTCCAAGAGAGATGAAATTGCCGAATCGGTTAAAATCGGTATTTCAAAAATAAATATCTCAAGCGATATCAAGGTTGCCTTTTATAAAAAATGCCGTGAGGTATTGGCAGAAAATCCCGGTTGGATTGAACCTAACGCTATATATCCTCCTTGTAT
>JAXJWR010000191.1:0-3143 GCA_036307905.1 Acutalibacteraceae bacterium | reverse complement strand
GGCCATCCCGTGGACGTTGCCATCGACTGCCTGGGTGGCGAGATTATGGGTAAATGTATCCACTATCTCCGTCACGGAGCACGTTGGATTATGATTGCCGCCCTTGCAGGCACCAAAACCGAAATCGACCTTAAAAACATCTACGTTCGTAATGTTCGAATAATCGGCTCTACCCTTCGTTCCCGCACCCCCGAAACCAAGGCGCAGATTCTTGCCGACCTTGTTAAAAACGTATGGCCCAAGGTTGCCACAGGCGAAGTCAAACCCACCATCTGGGAGGTTCTCCCCATAACCGAGGCCGAAGCCGCCCACGACATCCTCTATAAAGGAAAGAACGTCGGCAAGGTTGTTTTAACCGTAGAATAAAAAATAAACGCTATGCTGCTGCATAGCGTTTATTTTTATGGTGATGTTTATTTAACCCTGCATTTATATTTTCTTTCAAAGTCTTGGTCAGAGTTGCAGAAAAGTATAATTCCCTGAATAAAGCCCACAAAGGCAGGAATACCCGTCCAGCAGAATAGCAGATGAAGAATTCCCAAACCTATTTTTCCAAGATAAAAGTGGTGGATACCCATACTTCCCAGAAAAATTGCCAAAGCGCCTGCAATATATTTGTTTTTAACAGGCAGATTGCTTTGTGTGGCAGAGGTGTTGTAAGAGGGAGTCTTGGGGGGTGTTGGGGCCTTGGCGTAAGAGCCTGTGAAGTTGGGTGTTGTGGCTGTCCTTACGGGCGGAGTGTTAAAGGAGCCCTGACGGGTGCTGTTGGTATAGGCGGTTTGGCCTGCTTTGCAGTCGCTGAAAAACTCTTCCGAGCAAAGGGCAGAAGCAAAGTCTGCATCCGAGGGAAAACGGTTTTTGAAGAAGGCCTGGTATGTGCCGAGCTGCATTTCCATTCCGGGAGAGAGGTTAACCTGTTCAAGATAAACCGAGAGAATCTCCTTCTTTCTGGAAATGGCAAAATTGATTTCCCGCTTGCAGTTTTGCGAGTTTAAATAGGCATTGCTTACAAATAAAACAAATTTACTGCAGTTAATCACCTTGTCGGCAATATATTCGGGCCATTCGCTGCCGGCGGCAATACCTCCGTCGTACCAGATGTTGATACCGCGATTTTTCATAGCCTCGATAACAGGCATAACCATAGCGCTGTCGACGTGGGCATAGCTGATAAATACGTAGGGCATATTTGTGTCGGACATAAGTTTTCTCCGTTCGGTCGAAATATATGACTATAATACCATTATTTTCGACAGATTACAAGTATTTACAGCACACTTTTTCCGCCGTCAACAAAAATGCTTTGTCCGGTTATATATCTGCCGTCCTCAGAGCATAGCAGAGAAACTATTCCTGCGCAGTCCTCGGGCTCTCCGTAAAAGCCCACAGGTATAGAAGCGGTAACCTTCTTAGCGTATTCGAGGTCGGAAAGGGCCTCCAGGTTGCGGTCGGTATAAATTACGCCGGGGGCAACGTTGTTCACGGTAATTCCGTATTGGGCAAGCTGAAGCGCAAGGGATTTTGCCGCATTGGTCTGCGCCGCCTTCGATGCCGAGTAAACAAGCATATCGGGGTGTGGCTTGGTTTCCTGAACAGAGCCAATGGTAACGATTCTGCCCCAACCATTTCTTTTCATATGGGGAACGGAGGCTTGTATAAGCACCAAGGAGGACACCAAATTGCAGTTCAGTTGAGCGCTGCAGTCCTCTATGGTGATGGTCTCCCAGGCTTTTTTAATTTGTACAGATGCGTTTAGTACAAGTACGTCGCAGGTTTTAGCTTTTTCGATAAGTTCTGATAAATTGTCGGGTTGGCTTAAATCGGCCGAAATAAATTCAACGACTCCACCCTCTGCCTCGATAAGAGCCTTTGCCTCCTCGGCTTTGGGGGAGTTTTTTATACCGTGAAGAATTATTTTATATCCGTCCTTTGCCAGACGAAGGGCGATGGCTCTACCGATTCCTCTGGTCGAGCCTGTTATAAGTGCGGTTTTCATATTTTGCCTCCAAATTAAATTTCTAAAGAACAAATGCAAAGAGGGTTTTTCATTTCAAAGGCTATATCGGAAACAATAAGCTTTTCTCCCTCTACTTTTAAGACGGTTACGTTATCGGTGGTCTCGTTGGCCGAAAGCAGAAACTCTCCCACGGGAAGAATATCTCTGGGAGACGAGCCACCGCAGGGGGTGCTTTCCATAAGTTTAAGACCACCGTCGGACAGAATTTTAAAGACTGCGATAGTGTCGGCGCCTCTGTGGGAAACAAAAAGCAAATCACCCTTCCGACGTATAGCTGCCGCAGTGTTTTTGCCGCTGAAATCGGGCAGAGCCTCCACCGTTTCTCTAAGGGTGAGATGGCCTTTTTCATAGTCGAATATACTTACGGTATTTCCAAGCTCGTTTACGCACCAAACGGTTTTTCCGTCTTTTGAAAATTCAAGATGTCGCGGTCCCATACCGTCGGGCACCTTGGCTTTTGAGATTTCACACAAATTCTCATCATAGACAAAAACCGTGTCTAATCCTAAATCACAGCAGAGAAGATATCCGTCAGGCGCGGGAGAAACAAAGTGCGTATGTGGCATATCCTGTCGGGGAAGATTTACCCCTACGCCGCTGTGGGTAACGGTAAGACCGTCGCTTTTCACAAGATTTCCCGAAAGATAGTTTACCACGTAGGTGTTGCCACCATTTCTGCAAAGATGGCAGGGTACGATGCCGTTTGTAGAAACGGGCTCAGAGGGATTTTTAAGACTTCCGTCCTCGGCAATATCGCAGACGATAAGGCCTCCGAAACGGGTAGTGCTGTCGATTTCCCTGAGTATGATATATGCCTTTCTGCCCTCTGTAATCATATACATCGGGCAGTCTAAATCGAGCTTTTCTCTAAAGGAGAAAAGCTCGTTCTCCAGCGTATAGTGATATACTCCGCCGGCCTTGTCGCAGGCGAGAAAATAAAGATGCTTCAAACCAACCACTTCCGTTTTTATGCTTGTTGTTCGGACACACAGCCGTTGTCCCGGTTTTTGTGAATTCCGAAGGAAATTACAGAGCCGTCGCACTCGGCGGTATAATCGCCGTAAAAGCCGCGGAATTCGATATAGCCATCCTCGTCGGTGGTGAGGGTTAAAGTTGTGTGCCAGTC